>CAIMTR010000495.1 GCA_903844415.1 uncultured Gammaproteobacteria bacterium | reverse complement strand
TGACATATGCCTACAACGTTTTGCTTGGCGGCAACTATGGATATGTCTGGTTCTGGGGACTTTACAACTACCAGCACCCCGTAGGCAGTATTCTGGGTTGGGCAACAGCTATATGTACTGTAGCGATGACAGCAGTGGTATTCCTGCGCAAAGGATACATAGCGCAGAATCGCTGGTTGGGCTTGGGTCTTGTTGTAGTTGTCATTGCGTTTATCGGCATCGCCAGTTTGGCAGGGTCAGTGCGACAGGAGGCCCGCTTTATGTTTCCGGTGGGAATCCTGATCATGATGATCTGGATCATCATGCTAAAAAGTTATTGGCGCCACCTTGCGCTGGCATTAATTCTGGCAACTAACATGATGTACTTTTTACTGAACTCACATGATTCCATGATGTACCTCTATTCTTCCCGGGCGGCCAACTCTCTTGCTGAATTCCTGCTCGGAGAAAGGCCAACTGGCATAAGTGGTATTGTGGTGGGTAACAGAGATAACTCCTGGACAATTGGTGGCGGCGGTCAAGTAGAGATGGATCTCAGAAGGGGAGATACATTCAGCACACTCAACCTAGGCTCTGCCATGCATGTTGATCCTTTTATTGAGGGAGTGCCGATTAACCAGCAACACTACGATTTTGGGTTGGTCTTTAACGGCTTTGGCCCACATCGAATAGCAAATTATCGTTGGGTGACCGTGGAATCAGCCATGATTATGGCTGGCGTTTCAACTGTAGACATGCTTCCTGTTAGATCAGTACTTGGAAATAGCGATAACTGGACAAGCTGGCACTGGAACGATGAGCCTGAGCAGGCCGCAGGTGTAATAAAACTTGGCCCCGGCACGCAAGGCTGGTTTCCTGTACCAGCCTCGGATCTGAATGGACACTGGTTGGTATATCGTGCGCGCGCTGTGGAAAGCCTACCGTCGCCTATGCGCTTACAGGTTAACTGGCACGCCAGCCAGGACAACAGTTTTTTGTCCACCACAATCGTGGTGGTTAATCCGGAACAAATCTGGGGTTCTTATGCAGCCCTGCTGGAAGCACCAGCCGGTGCTGGTGTTGGTTATGTTTACGCCACATTGCACGATGGCGCGATGGGAGTGGTCGAAGTGCAATCAATCGAATTGAGATGAGTTATAAATTTTTTCATTTCCTGCTACACAAAGCTTTACATGATTCGACATGATTTGCAGGTAGAAATGTAATCCGATTTTGGTGGATACAGCGGTCGAATAGGCAGCCAAAAACTACCACTACAGAACGTAGCGGTTCACCTTCATCTCCCGCACCATTTTTTCTGCTAAGGATAATTTTTTGAAACTCTCACGTTTTGGTGAAAGATATACCCGCCACTCCGGAATTGTGGAGCTCATGGACGATTTGGGTTCGGCGCTGCTGGGCAACCCGAACATGATCATGATGGGAGGTGGAAATCCCGCCCGTATTCCTGCTGTTGAAGCACTTTTCCAGCGTCATTTACACACTATCATCAATGACCCGGAACGTTGCTTTGCAATGCTGGGTCGGTATCAGGGACCAATGGGAGACGAGCAGGTTCGCAGCCTACTGGCTGGCCTATTACAAGCTGAATACGGTTGGCAGGTGACAGCCGCCAACATTGTAGTAACCAATGGTAGTCAATCTGCTTTTTCTATTTTGGCCAACATGCTGGCCGGGGAGGGCAGTGCTAACCAAAATCAGGTAATTCAATTTCCCCTCACGCCAGAGTATCTCGGCTATACCGATACGGGCTTGGTAGAAAATTTTTTTACGGCCACTAAACCCAGCATTCAATTGCTGGCTGACAATATGTTTAAGTACCGGGTTGATTTTGAAAATCTAACTATTGCCGACAACGTAGCTGCCTTGTGTGTGTCGCGTCCTACCAATCCCAGTGGCAATGTGCTCACCGATGAAGAAGTGCTTAAGCTCGACAATCTGGCTCGCACCAAAGCTATCCCACTGATTTTGGATGTTGCCTATGGTTTACCTTTTCCGGGCATTCAATTTACTGCCGCTAACGCTTACTGGAGTGACAATGTAATTATGTTGGCAAGTTTGTCGAAACTTGGACTGCCCGGCTTGCGCAGCGGTTTTTTGATTGCCAGTGAAGAAATGGCGAAGGCTTTCAGTTGTGTCAACACCATATTGAATTTGGCCAGTGGCAATACCGGAGCGGCACTGGCGACCAGTTTATTGCGCACTGGCGATTTAATTCGCCTAGGTGGTGCGGTGCTGAGGCCTTGGTATAGCCAAAAAGCAGAACTGGCAGTGACATGTTTGCAGGCAGCGCTTGGCACTGTGCCGTTTCATATTCACAAACCGGAAGGGGCTTTTTTCCTCTGGTTGTGGTTGCCAGGCTTACCCATTACCTGTGTGCAGTTATTTGAAAAATTAAAAGCAGCCGGTGTACTTGTGATACCCGGACATACTTCTTTTCCAGGCTTGCAAGAACCGTGGCAACATACTCAGCAATGTATCCGTATATCGTATGCGGTAGATGCACAGGTATTGCAAAAAGGATTGCAGATGATTGGGCGAGTAGTGCAGGAAGTTTATGCCAATGCTGGTTAGTATTGAGGAGGTGTTCTGCGTCATGTATCAACCATACCCTACTAAGCTCGATGCAGGTTTCTACTCAAGCCAGTATTGGTTTGCTTCACCGCCAGAACTGTACTAGGCTCTGCCGCCATCAAAAACAACAGCTAACCAACGGGGGATACCATATGACCTTTGTGTCATTTCACAAATTGTTGTTAGGCTCGGCCACCGCACTGCTATGCGCCAGTGCCACAGCCGTGCTAGCACAGGAACACAGTTACGCACCCAGCGATATCGAAAATGGGCGTGGTATATATCAGGCCAATTGTTTGGGTTGTCATGGCAATAATGGGGATTCGGTGGAAGGGGCAAATCTTGCCAGCGGACGTTTTCGCCGGGCCAGTTCCGATGAAGACCTGATGGCTCTTATTCGTATCGGTATTCCTGAAACCTTAATGATTCCGCGCCCACAATTTGCCTACGGCGACTTGCGTGCTCTAGTGGCTTTTTTACGCTCGATGCAAACCGGCGGTGCCTTAACGGCGCAAGATACTCAAGAAGTGGTAGTAGGAGATGCCAGTCGTGGCGAAGAGCTGTTTTTTGGAGCGGCTGATTGTGATTCCTGCCATGGCGTAAATGGAGGAGGTTCACGTTTGCATCCTGATTTGGCTGGTATTGGCTCCACTCGTTCTGCTGCACTGTTGCAACAATCAATTCTTGATCCTAAAGCGGTGGTACGAGAAGGCCAGCGTTTTTATCAAGTTACCACCACAGGCGGTACTGTCGTGGCGGGTAAAGTAATGAATCGTGATACCCATTCCGTACAGCTGATGAATGCAGACGAACAACTGGTATCGTTTCGCGAATCTGAAATAACCACACAGGGCTTTATCGCCACACCTATGCCTGCGTATCTGGACGTGTTGTCTGCAGATAACGTGGCCGATTTGGTGGCCTATATGCTTTCCCTGACTACACCGGAGTAACCATAATGAAATTTACTATTACATGTGCCCTAGTTACTGCTGTCCTGTTGCCTGTTGTTTTGCCTGCTGTTGCTCAGGCCCAGGTCACGCCCGAACGTTTACTCAATGAAGCCAGTGAGCCCGGCAGTTGGATGATTCACCACGGTGGTTATGATGGCCAACGTCATTCTGATCTAACCCAAATTACGCCAGCCAACGTAGGTGAGTTGGAATTGCAATGGATCTGGCAAGTTCGTTCCCGCGCTGGTGCGTCCGAAAAATTTGAAGCCACTCCACTGATGGTAGATGGCGTGCTTTACACTGTCAGTCCACCCAATGATGTTGTCGCGCTTGATCCCAAGACCGGTCGCGTGTTCTGGACCTATGCTTACACGCCTGCGCCTGAGGCCCGTGTATGTTGTGGGCGTGTTAATCGTGGTCTAGCTATTCACGGCAACACGTTGTTTATGGGTGCGATCGACGGCCATTTGCTGGCGATTGATGCCACCAGTGGTCAGCTTAAATGGGACACTGTTATAGGGGACGCGTCGTTAGGTTATGCTTTGACGGTTGCGCCGCTGGTGATTGGCGATAAAGTAATTGTTGGTCCGGCTGGTGGTGAGTTTGGCATACGTGGCTTTATTGCAGCCTACGATGTGGAAACAGGTGTAGAAGTTTGGAAGTTTAATACCGTGCCTGGTCCTGGTGAACCCGGCTTTGAGTCTTGGTCTGATCCAGCGCAAGAAGCTTATAAGCTCGGTGGTGGTTCTATTTGGACCACGGGTACTTACGATCCCGAACTTAATTTGACTTACTGGGGCATCGGCAATCCTGGCCCGGACTGGAATGGTGATTCTCGTCCTGGTGATAACCTTTACACCGAATCAGTGGTTGCGATAAATCCTGATACTGGCGAATTGGCTTGGCACTATCAATACACACCGCACGATGAAATGGACTATGACTCTACTCAAGTACAAGTTTTGGCTGACATCAACTG
>CAIMTR010000494.1 GCA_903844415.1 uncultured Gammaproteobacteria bacterium | reverse complement strand
TCAACTACAGTGGATGTACGTGTTTGTCCTGTAGTGTTGAACTAAGGATTGCTTTGCTGTAACTGCGGCGCTCAATGTTTGTGCATTCGAATCCACTGATCACAATAACAAAATATTTTTCGAAATATTTCTGATTTTCATGCAAGGCTTCCAGTCCTAGTTATTTATCAATCACTATTTTTTGCTACTATTTATTTCATACACTGCCATATACAGTTAAAGAACATGCAAATAAACATAATATCCCGACCTGATTATTGGCTAGAGATGTTCAGGTTTGTTTGTCCCCGGATATCGAAATTTTGGACAATAAAATTATTTTCCTGCAGTGTAATTTCCCCTACATCTTGGGCGATGAAATCTAAATTTCCCAACACATTATTTTGCAAGAAAACCCTGGTAATTTCTGTGAATCGCAGATTCATTAAAACTGCTATAAAACTACTGATTTTTACCTCACGCACATAAAACACTTCCAGGGTATCAAGCACAGGCACACCAATTTTCAACATTGCAGCTTCAGTACCTTGGTGATTACCAAAACCTGTAATCATCAAAGTATTGTCCTCCACGGTGGCCACTAGTCCGCCTTGAAACTCATTCAAGGGGGCATAATCAATGCTGTAGTCCAGACCTTGCACAACTTCCAGATCGAAATCACCCCGCACGCTAATACGGGTGTAGTTGGCAAATTGCGCTAGCTCATTTGCTGACATACGTTGCGGCACTTCTTGTAATACCGCACTGCCTGGATAGAGGCTGTCACTTAATTCCACCAGGACAATTCCAACAACTACAATAAAGCCTACACCCAACAAATATTTGTTAACTTTTTTCATGATGCGAACCCATTTGTTCATACAGTTTGACCAATTACTTAATGCAGTTTCATTGTTCTGCAACTTGCGTTTTAGCACCTCCACAAATATATGGCCAAATATATGGGAAATTTTGCATTTTGACGCCCTTAGGTTTGGCAACCTAAGTCAGCTAGTGCTTTTGCCCTTGACACACTTTTAGGCTATCGTTGCCGCCCTTTTACCAACCACACCCTAGCATGCACAAGTATCTAAGATTATTGAAGATTTACCGAGTTGCTGCCCGCTATAGGCTCGGCGAACTGTTGCTATCAATGCCTCAAGCACGATTTTTGGTGCTATTACTGAAACTTCCGTTTGCCGCTCATCCCGAACTTGCCACGTTAAGCAGAGGGCAGAGGTTGCGATTGGCGCTCGAAGAGTTGGGACCCATCTTTATAAAATTTGGACAACTGCTTTCCACGCGTCGCGATATGGTAACGGTCGATTTGGCCGATGAGTTAGCGTTGCTGCAAGATCAAGTGGAGCCTTTCGATGGCTTGTTAGCACAACAACTTATCGAGACAGCACTTGGATATCCCATTGTCGATAAATTCAGCGCATTTTCTGTTACTCCACTTGCTTCCGCTTCAATAGCCCAAGTCCACACTGCCACCTTACGCAGCGGTGAAGACGTAGTCATAAAAGTTATTCGTCCTGGCATCGACAAAATCATTGCCAGCGATATGGCTCTGCTGCATCACATCGCGGTGCTGGTGGATTCGCGCTTTACTCATGGTAAAAGGCTGCGGCTACTCGAAGTGGTACGCGACTATGAACATGTAATTTTCGACGAGCTTAATTTACTTAGTGAAGCCGCCAACACCTCCCAACTAGGTCGTAATTTCAAAGACTCAAAACAATTGTATGTGCCCAAGGTACATTGGGATTATTGCCGCACCAATATTTTGGTGATGGAACGTATCTATGGGATCCCAGTTAGCCAGATAGATGAACTAAAAACCGCTGGCATCAACATCAAACGCCTGGCTGAAACCGGTGTGGAGATTTTCTTTACACAGGTATTCAACCACAGTTTTTTTCATGCCGACATGCATCCTGGCAATGTGTTTGTGTCACGCGAGCACAGAGAAAATCCTCAATACATTGCGCTTGATTGCGCCATCATTGGTACCTTAAGCAAAGATGATCAACACTATTTAGCTCGCAACCTATTGGCGATTTTCAAACAAGATTATAGGCGCGTAGCAGAACTCCACGTGGAATGTGGCTGGGTGCCGAGCGACACCCCCATCCACGCATTTGAAGCCACGATGCGGGCTGTGTGTGAACCTATTTTCCAGAAACCTATTCGTGATATTTCATTTGGCATGTTGCTATTACAACTGTTTCGCACTGCCAGTCGTTTTAATATGCAGGTTCAACCTTCATTAGTATTGCTGCAAAAAACCTTGCTTAATATAGAAGGGCTCGGCAAACAACTCTATCCCGACCTAGATCTTTGGCAAACTGCCATGCCGTTTTTGGAAAACTGGCAGAAGGAGCGCCTGTCGCCCTTCGCCAATTTACGCAAGTTCAAAGATAAATTACCGGAATGGATCGAACAAGTACCCGAAGTTCCAGAGTTGATATTTGCGGCACTAAAGGAGGCAGGCAGAAGTACCCAACAGATTCAGCAGTTAACTACTCGTGTGACGGAGCTTGAAGCCTTACTACGCACAACATCAACTGGCATCGGCAGTTATGCCAAGGCAATTTTTCTGTTGTTAGCGGCTTTGTCCCTTGCCATTCCTGCCGCTTATTTTACCGCTTCTATTGTGCGCCCATTTTTCTTTAATTAATTATAGTCCCGGATCGAATCTCATTATGTAAAGTGCACTGGCCGCCTACATGCTCACAACACGAGGAAGCTCACATGTGCCGAATTTCCAAAATAGAATAATGACAAAATTAAGCAACCCCTTGTTTTTACTGATCTACCCCCAAAATAAGGTATGCTAGAGGCTCACAAACTTCCCCACTTAACAGGCTGTAACAGCGAAATTTTATCCATGAAACCAGATTGGCTTGCTGTAATTCGTTGGGATGCCAGTGGTCTTTGCCCTGTAATTGCGCAAGACTGGCAAAGTGGTGCCATCCTGATGCAGGCATTTGTAAACAGCGAAGCCTTGCAACTGGCAGTCACAGAAAACCGTGCTATTTATTGGTCACGCTCCAAACAAAGAATTTGGCGCAAAGGAGAAGAATCCGGTCATGTTCAGGTGCTACATTCGGTCTATCTTGATTGTGATGGTGACAGTTTGATTTTCGAAGTTGAGCAACTGGGCGGTATTGCTTGTCACACGGGCCGTGCAACTTGTTACTTTCAAAAGTTGCAAGCAGATGGCAGCTGGCAAATATGCAGTGAGGTATTAAAAGCCCCAACTGAAATTTATACTAATCCGAAAGGCTAAATTGCAAAACATGAAAAAGGAGCGCAGCATATTGCTCTGGATCAATCACACTAATATAGACCTGTAACATGACTGACACACTGAGCAAACTTGCAGAACTCATTGAACAACGTAAACATGCCAGCCCTGAATCGTCTTACGTGGCCAAATTGCAGCACAGTGGGCTAAATAAAATACTAGAGAAAGTTGGCGAGGAAGCCATAGAAACGATCCTTGCAGCACGTGATGTGGAGCATGGTGCTAGTAAGGACAAACTGATTTATGAAACTGCGGATTTGTGGTTTCACACACTGGTAATGCTAGCGCAGTTTGATTGCACTCCATCCCAGGTATTAATTGAGCTAGAACGTCGTTTTGGTGTATCCGGATTACAAGAAAAAGCCGCACGCGGGTGATACAATATTTTTTTCATGAACATCACTATTTTTGAGGAGTAATTTATGGGTCTAGGCGCACCGGGTTTATGGCAACTTATCATCATCGCAGTAATCGTCATGATGGTCTTTGGTACTAAGAAATTGAAAAATATCGGCGAAGACCTTGGTGGAGCAGTTAAAGGTTTTAAAAAAGCCTTTAATGAGATCGATGCTGACAAAAATACCGATCAACTCACCCAAAATGATGACGGCCTTACCATTGATGTAAAAGCTGAAAAGGTTGATGAAAAACGCTAATCCCCAGCAATCCAATTAGCAAATTTCGGAATTATCCATGTTTGATATAGGTTTTTTTGAACTAGTTTTAGTAGGTGTAGTAGCTTTGGTGGTACTTGGACCTGAAAAATTACCTGGCGCTATTCGTACCGCTAGTTTATGGATTGGCCGCTTGCGACGCAGTTTCAACAACATCAAACAAGATATTGAAAAAGAAATTGGTGCTGACGAAATTCGGCGTCAATTGCGCAACGAAGCCATCATGGACAAGTTTAAAAACACCAAGAGTCAGGTGACAGACACCATTAATATGGTCAAGAAAGAGACTGACGCTTTCAGAAAGAATGTAGAACTTGAGTCGCAAGTAGCGGGATTGAGCAGCACCCAAGCAGGAGCACCTCCAGCGCCAACAAGTACCGATACCGCCAACACAACTGCAACACCACTCCCAACAACCCCAACGACTTCACCTACAACATCAGAATCTACACCCGCTGATACTGCCCAATCATGAGCACCACAAAAGAAAACGACCCTAAAGAATTGCCACTGATTTCGCATCTGGTTGAATTGCGCGACCGCTTGTTGCGTTGTGTAGCAGCAATATTGATCGTTTTTATTGCCTTGGTCGCTTTTTCAAATGACATCTACACCTTTATTTCTGAACCATTGACCAGTTTATTGGGTGATGATGAGACAATAATTGCCACTAAAGTTATGGACACCTTTCTGGCACCATTCAAATTAACTTTCATGGTGGCTGTATTTATTACCGTTCCCTATTTGCTGCATCAAGCTTGGGCATTTATTGCGCCTGGGCTGTATCAAAATGAAGTTCGCGTCACTTTGCCCATTCTCATTTCAAGTATTTTGTTGTTTTATTTCGGTATTGCCTTTTGTTACTACGTTGTAATGGGTTTTCTGTTTGAATTTTTCACAAAGGCTGGTCCAGAAAACGTGCGTAACATGACAGATATCAGCGCCTATTTGGATTTTGTCTTGAAGTTGTTTTTGGCTTTTGGTTTGACCTTCGAAATACCGGTAGCAACTGTGTTGTTGATCCTCTCAGGTATTACCACTCCTGACGGTCTCGTGGCTAATCGCCCCTACGTGATCATAGGATGTTTTGTAATAGGCATGTTAATCACCCCACCCGACCCTTTCTCCCAATCAATGGTTGCCATTCCCATGTATCTGTTGTTCGAAGTGGGGGTGTTGGCGGGTAGACTGGTATACAAGGGAGATAAGCAAGCAACAAATGATGCCAAGGAAGAAGAATCCCAAGCCTGAAATTTTAGAATAACGCTTTAGGATTTGAGCAAAAAAGTTACTGGGCCGTCGTTGACCAAACTTACCTGCATGTCCGCACCAAAACGTCCTGCTGCAACTTCTGGATGGCAAGTGTTTGCGTTAGCAAGAAAATGTTGATAAATGATTTGAGCTTCATCTGGCGATTTGGCACTGGAGAAACTGGGTCTTAAGCCTTTGTTAGTATCGGCTGCCAGCGTGAATTGCGAAACGATCAACAAGCCGCCTTGGACATCCTGCACACTTAGGTTCATTTTCTTTTCAGAATCAGCAAACACACGATAGGCTAAAACTTTTTGCAGAAGCCGATCAGCTTCGACAATGGTGTCGTCGCGTTCGATGCCTAAAAACACCAACAAACCTTGATTGATTGCACCAACCAATTCATCAGCGATTTCTACTTTTGCTTGTTTAACACGCTGGATGAGAGCGAGCATGTTGACGTGACTCTTGCGGGACCCTAGTGTCGTGCTGCTCGTGTCAGAGCCCTATTTTCCACTGCCGAATTTCAAACTAAAAAACAGTCTCGGAAATTTGACTCTGACTCTAAGACTAAAAACTATCTAGCTTCTGTACTACGCACACCGCGCTTGCGTTCGTGTTCGGTCAGTAGTTGTTTGCGGATACGAATGGATTTAGGTGTGATTTCAACAAGTTCGTCACCGTCGATGAATTCCATCGCCTGCTCCAGACTGTGGCGAACCGGCGGAGTGAGGAAAATATTTTCATCATTACCTGCAGCGCGCATGTTGGTCAGCTGTTTGCCCTTGGTCGGATTTACCACAAGGTCATTTTCGCGACTATGTAAACCTATAATCATCCCTTCGTACACTTCTGTGTTGGTCTCGATGAAGAGACGTCCACGCTCCTGAATCGTATTCATCGCATAGGCAAGTGTTTTGCCTTTTACCATGGACACAAGCACACCGTTCTTACGGGTACCAATTTCACCTGCTTTCATAGGGCCAAAATGGTCAAAGATGTGAGTCAGGATACCGGTGCCGGAAGTCATGCTCAGAAACTGGGTACGGAAACCAATCAGTCCGCGTGTTGGAATTATAAAATTCAAACGCGTACGGCCTTTGCCATCAGTGCTCATTTCCTGCATTTCGGCTTTGCGGTAACCCAGTTCCTCGATGACACCACCTTGATGCTGCTCATCAATGTCGATAACCAGCGTTTCATACGGCTCATGTTTATCGCCGTCCACTTCTTTAAGAATAACCTGTGGGCGCGAAACTGCCAGCTCAAAACCTTCGCGTCGCATACTTTCTATTAACACCGACAAATGTAATTCCCCACGGCCTGAGACTACAAATTTGTCGGCAGTAGTGCCAGGTTCAACACGCAGTGCCACGTTATGAATTAGCTCACGCTCCAGTCTCTCTTTAATGTTACGACTGGTAACATATTTACCTTCCAGCCCCGCAAAGGGCGAATCATTAACTTGGAATGTCATGGTAACTGTGGGTTCATCCACAGTCAGTGGCGGCATAATTTCCGGTTTTTCGGGATCACAAATAGTGTCGGAGATATGTAAATCTTCGATGCCAGTTATACAGATTATGTCTCCTGCGCTAGCTTCAGGCACATCGATACGCTCAAGACCCATGTGGGTTTTAACTAAGCCTACTTTGGCTTTACGACTTTTTCCTTCGATATCCAGCACCACAACCGGCATACCAGTTTTGATTTTGCCACGAGTAATTCTGCCGATGCCGATTACACCAAGGTAGGACGAATAATCCAGGGCACTGATCTGCATTTGCAGAGGACCAACAGCATCAACCAAGGGTGGATTCACCTTGTCTATTACCAATTGAAACAGCGGGTCCATATTTTCTTCTAGTTTCAACGGATCGTTTCCTGCTTTGCCAAACAAGGCAGATGCATACATCACAGGGAAATCAAGCTGTTCTTCGGTGGCACCCAGTCGATCAAACAAATCGAACACTTCATTGAGCACCCAATCAGGGCGGGCACCATCTCTATCTACTTTGTTGATCACAACAATCGGTTTAAGTCCGCGCGCAAAAGCTTTTGAAGTCACAAAACGGGTTTGTGGCATTGGGCCATCAACAGCGTCCACCAACAGCAATACTGAATCTACCATCGACAATACACGCTCCACTTCTCCACCAAAATCGGCATGGCCTGGCGTGTCAACAATATTGATACGATAACCATTCCACATGACGGCAGTATTTTTAGCCAGGATGGTAATACCACGCTCTTTTTCCTGATCGTTGGAATCCATGACTCGCTCTACTTCTTTGCCACGTGTATGCAACGTGCCTGACTGTTGCAGCAATTTATCAACAAGAGTTGTTTTACCATGGTCGACGTGCGCGATGATGGCGATGTTGCGAATGTTAGAAATCACGAAAATATCCTGCGGGGGCTTAGAGGGCTAAAACGCGCGGCATTATACCTGAGAGTTCCGAATTTTAGGCTGCAAATTTAGCCAGAAACGGGAATGGAATTTTTTTTAGGGCGATAAACGCCAATATTGGTGTAGCCCTGGTCTGCGAGAAATGAAGCATGCAATTGACTCATCACGCCTTTCTCACAATACAAAAAGTATTGAGTAGTGACTGGCAACAACGCGAATGCATTATTCAATTTATAAAAAGGAATTGTCTTAACTGTAGCTAATGGCACCTGCAATGGTCGACGTTCCTCTTCATCTGCATGGCGAATATCAATCACTGCTAAATTAACCAACGTCTGACTGGATACTTGCGCTATGCTTTCGCCTGTCACTAGTGCATGCACTTCTAGTTCATCCGCAATTTTAGTGGCGGCTCGCAACATCATACGTTTAAGAATTACACCCATTTGGGAGTTTTCTACCTTTTCGAGCATCTCAGCAACCACACCTTCAAATGGTACCGTAATGAAATGTGCTGTATGTGAAGCACCAAAACGCAACCACAAATACAAGGCCACTTCTTTCACTGCGATTTCATGCTCCAGCCCAGCCAGATTGAAAAACAGAAAATGGGTACGCAAGCCGCGTTTCATTGCTAGATAACTGGTCACGGCAGAATCGAAACCTCCCGACAATAAAGAGATTACCGAATCCTGAGTGCCCAAAGGAAAGCCGCCAATGCCAGATTTACGCTCATCCAACACATACAATTCCTGTTGGCGAATTTCAATGGCAACTGTTATCTCGGGGTGATGTAGATTCACTCCTTTGGCCGCAGTTTGCTGGAGTAATCCGGCACCCACACAACGCTCTACATCGGGAGAGCTGTAGGCATGTGTGCCGATGCGACGGCAACGCACAACAAATGTTTTTCCTCGTAAACGCTCTGCATAAACCGCTTTGGTCAACGCGACAATGTTGTCGAAATCACTCAAGGGATAAGCGAGCATTCTATTAAAACTCCCTATCCCGGGAATATTGCTCAGCACCTCCTCGATTGCCGACTGCTTACCAGCGTGTATTTCATTCAACTCTAACTGGATAAAATCCCAGTTAGACTCGACACTGATGGCACCTGGATAATGAGGATCGGAAGCCGTATCTATCAGACCGAGGTGCAACCTGAGCTACTTGGCCACATTTTTTCTCAATTGTTTACAAAAGCGAGTGCGTACAATCCGGCTTTTGGTGATCATTTCGGGCGAATATCTAATCTGATACTTCATAAGTATCGTATTGGCGCATTAATTGCACCTTATTGGCTCAAAAACTGAATTGACGCGCCATAATGGGGCTGCTTGGTTGGGATTGATGTTTCTTAAGCCTTAAATACAGGGCTTTCAAGTTGTTGGATAATGGCATATATTTTGCTCCCCCATTATTGCTGGTGACAAGCCTCAATACTGCGGTTCACACCATTAAAACCAACTTTTTTAAAACACAGCCACTCAGGACAGCGTTCCTGGATATGCTCACTGCGGAGGAAATATGTCTGAGAAGACACTCAAACTGATCAAAGATAACGATGTAAAGTGGGTTGACCTACGTTTTACTGATACCAAAGGCAAACAACAACACGTAACTTTTCCCGCTAGTGCGGTATCAGCCAAATTTTTTGAAGGCCAGATGTTCGATGGCTCGTCCATCGCCGGCTGGAAAGGCATCAATGAATCCGACATGGTACTGCTGCCAGACGACAGCACTGCGGTACTGGATCCATTTTCAGAAGAAGCCCAAGTCAATATTGTTTGCGACATCCTCGAACCTTCCACCATGCAAGGTTACGACCGTGACCCACGCAGCATTGCTCGTCGTGCTGAAGAATATCTGACAGCTACCGGCATTGGTGACACAGCTTACATGGGCCCAGAACCTGAGTTTTTCATTTTTGATGATGTGAAATACCGCACCACGATGGGTTATTGCATGAGCAAGGTTATTTCCAATGAAGCTGCTTGGACAACTGACGCTGACAAAGAAGACGGTGGCAACAAAGGCCACATCCCACGCGTCAAAGGTGGCTATTTCCCGGTTCCTCCTGTTGATTCACTGCATGACATCCGTTCTGCCATGTGCGGCACCATGCAAGACATGGGGCTGAATGTAGAAATACATCATCACGAAGTAGCGAATGCCGGCCAGTGTGAAATTGGTGTTGCCTTTAACACCCTAGTGAAAAAAGCCGACGAAGTACAAACTCTGAAATACTGTGTACATAACACCGCTGCAGCGTTTGGCAAAACTGCTACTTTTATGCCCAAGCCGCTGGTTGGCGATAACGGCAGTGGTATGCATGTACACCAAT
>CAIMTR010000493.1 GCA_903844415.1 uncultured Gammaproteobacteria bacterium | reverse complement strand
TTCTTTTGAAGGGGGTTTGTTTTTTTGGGTGGAAAGGTAACGCGGTAACGTTTCTGTGGAGGTGAGTTTGTTGATAAATTTGTCAGGTTGCTTTAACTGCTTTTTTTCCGTCTTGGAATAGTAAATCGCTGGCGGCGTTCCCACAGGCATTTTCGGCTGATTCCCAGTTTCTGTGCCAGTTCGGTTTCGTTCATTTGCTCCTGATGTTCGAGCACAAAGCGTTGGAAGTAATCTTCCAGCGACAGATCTTCCTGCGGATCGTTTTCGATATCAATAGAAGGTGCTTGGGTTTTACTTCCTTCTAGGTAGCCAACGTTAGCCAGTCCGTCAATTTTCACAAGTTCTATTTCTAAGCCAAGCAACTCGATAAAAATTTCTGGTACTTCCGTCAAAATGACAGCCCGTTCGATAGCATTTTCCAGTTCTCGAATATTGCCGGGCCAATGATAGGTGGTGATGGCCTGTATGGCATCGGCACTGAAATACATCGCGCTGGTGCCAATACGCTTGCAGGTAGCGATAAGAATCCGGTCGGCAAGTTCAAGGATGTCATTGCCCCGTTCTCGCAATGGTGGCAGAAGTAAAGGCACAACATTAATGCGGTAAAAAAGATCCTCTCGAAAGCGACCTTCGCGAACAAATTGTTTAAGGTCACGATGTGTGGCTGCAACCAAACGAACATCCACTTTTTGTGAAAAAACGGAGCCTACTTTGCGAATTTCATGTTCCTGTAATACGCGTAGCAGACGGGCCTGAGCTTCAAGCGGTAATTCGCCAATTTCATCGAGAAAAAGTGTGCCATTATTGGCGGCTTCCACCAACCCTGTGCGGGTGGATGTAGCACCTGCGAAGGCGCCTTTTTCGTGGCCGAACAACTCAGACTCGATCAGGTTTTCGGGAATGGCAGCACAGTTTACTGAAATCAGATTGGATCCGCAGCGCGGGCTGGATTCATGCAGTGCGCGTGCAACTAGTTCTTTGCCGGTGCCGGATTCGCCCTGTATAAGGACAGGCGAATTGGTTTGGGCAACTTTTCGAATGCGACGAAACAATTCCAGCATTTTCGCACAACTGCCCACCATACCTTTAACGGGCTCTTCATTTGGGCGGGGCTGGCGTCGACTTAGGTTGCGGGCTTTTAGGTTTTCGCCAAAGACGCGGTTGAGGGCAGCGAGAATTTCTTCAGGTTCTAGGGGTTTGGAAATGTAATCGACGGCACCAATCTTCAATGAGTCGATAACACTGCGTAAACTGGCATAACTGGTCATGACTAAGACAGGGGTCGCCGTGAGCTTAATCAGCTCAGTTCCGGGCATATCAGGCAACCTAAGATCACTGATGATGGCGTCCATGGCATCTAAGTCGTGCTCTGTACGGGCTGTTTGAACCGATACAGCTTCACTCACTTTGTAGCCATTACGCTCCAACAGGCTACGCAATGCGCTGCGAGTGATTTCTTCATCTTCAACAATGAGAATGTGGCTCATATTAGCGGATATTTTTGTTGGAAATTAAGGGTTTCAGAAAACGAAAAGCAGTTGATCATAACAGGGAAATGTTACTAATACGCTACTTCGCTTGTTACACACAGTAACAAGTTAGGGTGTGTAATGCATCAACACTAAGCGTGCTAATGAGTGATGGCACATCATGTTTGTCTGCCATGATGTTGGGTGGGAAGCCTTTGGCAGGAGAAATTGGGTCTTGCGTGTGCTCAAAACAGCGGGTGGGTTGCTAATTTTCGGGTATCTGTATGATTCCTTTTAATTTATCTATATCCCAATGTGTTATCGCCCAGGCCAAAATTTCTGCAGGGTTTGCAGATGCTAGAGTCGGGTCAGGTTTTTGGCGGAGGTGTGTTAGGGCAGCCATTAACTCTGCAGCCGGAAATACATTGTCTATGGCTTTCGCATATTGCTGCTTGCCTAGTTTTTGGCCCTTCGAATTGATTAGTATCGGCACATGTGCATAACGGGGGGGTGTAAAACCGAGTTGTTCCTGCAGATAAATCTGGCGTGGGGTTGAGTCGAGCAAATCAATGCCCCGCACCACATCGGTAATACCTTGAAAGGCATCATCGACCACAACAGCCAGTTGGTATGCAAACAGACCATCTTTACGGCGTATGACAAAATCACCAACATCATGTTCAAGCCGCTGCATGAACTGGCCTTGGATGCGATCGTTACATAAAAATTTTTGATCAGTTACTCGGCACCGTAACGCAGCTGGCGTATGGAGGGGAAGATTAAGGTTGCGACAGATACCTGTATAGCTAAAATTGGAGACGGTTAGTGTTTGCCTGCTACATACGCATGCATAAACTAGATGTTGTGATATCAATTCTTGCAGGGCTTCTACATACGCTGCATGGCGCTGACTTTGATATAACACTGGTCCGTCCCAGTGTAAGCCCAAATTTTCAAGGGTGTGAAGGATGGCGGCGGCTGCTGCGGGACTTTCTCTGGGCGGATCCAGATCTTCAATGCGCACAAACCACAAGCCGTGGTGAGATTTTGCGTCCAGATAACTGGCGAGGGCGGCAAGGATGGAGCCCGCATGCAGCGGGCCGCTTGGTGAGGGCGCAAAGCGCCCTCGGTAAGTGGTCGGGATTGGAGTATTAAGGAGCGCCAAGCTGTTTTTCTTTAATCTCGTCCAGGGTTTTGCAATCTATACATTTGTTAGCAGTGGGACGCGCTTCCAAACGGCGAATGCCAATTTCCACGCCACATGTTTCACAATAGCCATAGTTGTCATTAGCGATCAACTCAATGGTACTGTCAATTTTTTTGATCAAGCGGCGTTCGCGGTCTCGGGTACGTAGTTCTATGCTGAACTCTTCTTCAAGAGTGGCGCGATCTGCCGGATCAGGCGGATTTGAGGCTTCGTCCTGCATGTGATGCATAGTGCGATCTACTTCTTCCATTAATTCATTGCGCCAGTTCAACAGAATATGTCTGAAATGTTTGCGCTGTAGTTCGTTCATGTATTGTTCCCCCTTTTTGATTTCATAAGGGGTAAATCCTTTTATGGTGGCATCGTAATTGGCTGAAGGTTTTCTGATCTGTGGTTTTTTAGTTGTGTGGCTCTGTCCTGCAGTTTTATCTGTGTTTGCGTTTTTAATGTTGCTTGCTTTTGCGGGGGCTAATTTTGGGGGTTTGGGTGCTGCTGTGCTTTTTGTACTACTCATACTGCTCATGCTACTCATATTGTTGCTGATTTTCGTTACTTGGGATTTAGGTTTGATTAAGGGTTTTTTGATGATTACTGCTGTTTTTTTTCCAGCGCCTTGTGGTGGTGATGTTTTATTTTTGGTCGCTTTCTTATAGGGCGTAATTTTGACAGGTGCTTTTGTTTTGTTTTGGCCTACATTTTTTTTTGTGAGTGCTTTTTGTGGTGTTTTAAGTATATTTTTTGCAGGAATTTTTACGCTGGATTTTTTTGCTGCTGTTTTTGTTTTTTTGCCAGCAGTTGCAACAACCTTAGTTCCCTTGCTAGGAGAAGATTTCAGCACAACTTTTTTGGGAGTTGGCTTGGCTTTGTTGCTAGCTGCAGATTTCACCACAACTTTTTTGGGAGCTGGCTTGGCTTTGTTACTGGTTGCAGATTTCACCACAACTTTTTTGGGAGTTGGCTTGGCTTTGTTACTAGCTGCAGATTTCACCACAACTTTAACAGCGGATTTTGTCTTGAGTTTGGCGGTCAATTTCTGCACAGATTTAACCAATTTTTTCGAGCCATTTTTAGCTGTGGTCTTGGGTAAAGTAATTTTGCTGGTTGCCATCTCTGAGTTACCTGCTTCGACTTTGGGTTATTAGTTTTGACCAACTTATTCGAACAATTATCATCACAGCCATCAGAAAATTACAGCTAGATTCCTGTTTTCAGAAAGCGCGCCACGCTACCAGATTCCGCCTACCACTGCCATAAAAAAAGGTCGTAAATGCACTGCTGAAATCAACCGGAATAATGCTGAGCAATTAAGCAAGCACACCACATTTTATAAATGTCTTTAGCCAGCATTACAACCAATTAATTTTCTAGTTTCTGAGCCAGGGGCAGTTCGGCATCATCTATTTCTAAAATGCCTGCGACTATCGACGATTCAATTGCCCAGAGCTTTTCACCACGACAAGGGCCTGAGATGCAGAGCCCAGTATCTATTTCGAACAAAGCTCCATGATTACTGCACTTGATGAAATCTTTTTCATTGGTGAGAAAGGCATGTTCTTGCCATTGTAATTGAATGCCTAGGTGTGGGCAGCGATTGATGTAGACATGTATATTGCCAACACTTTTTACAACGAATAATCGAGTTTGAGGCAAGATAAAGCTGCGTGCTTCTCCTTCATCTATTGCGGAAATTGGACAAAGACTAATATTCACAAGTGTAGTTGATTACGCCAATGCCTGTGCAAAATCAGCCAGTAAATCTGCTTGATCTTCAATGCCTATAGATAATCGCACCATCGAATCTGCAACCCCCATAGATTGGCGTCTTTCCGCGCCCATTTCCCAATAAATGGTGTGGGCCACAGGAATGCCAAGACTACGGTTGTCTCCTAAATTACTTGAACAAATTACTATGTCCAGCTTGTTCAGAAAATCGAAACAATCAATGCTGTCATCTAGTTCGATGCTCATCAAAGCGCCATTTTTTTTAAACAGGGTACGAGCTCGCTCATGCTGTGGGTGTGAAGAGAGTCCGGGGTAGAACACTTTGCGCACTTTGGGGTGGGAACTGCAGAAAGTAGCAATAGCAAGGGCGTTGTCGCAAGCCTTATCTATGCGTAAGGCCATGGTGTCGGACCCCACTGATAACAAGTGCGCCGCTTCCGGTGCCAGCGCTGCTCCAAAATCACGCAGGCCCTTTTTCCTGATTTGGGTAATACCCCATAAGGCGGGATCGATATTTTTAAAGCTGGCATTGATATTGGCAAAATGAGTCCAGTCGAAGAGGCCGCTATCAGTGATACTGCCTCCCAATGCATTGCCATGACCGCCAATATATTTAGTGAGTGCATTCACTATCAATGTTGCGCCTACTTCAATCGGTTTGAATAGCCAAGGCGAGGTTATTGTATTGTCTACAAAGTAAATAAGGTTTTGGGCGCGGCATAAAAGGCCGATGCCCACCAGATCTGCTACTTGTGTTACAGGGTTGGCAATAGTTTCTACAAAAACTAACCGAGTATTGTTTTGGATAGCCTGGGCTACATTTATGGCAGAAGTTGCATCCACAAAAGTCACGGAGATTCCCAGCCCCTGCAGTGTTGCAAACAAGCTGTTAGTGTTACCAAACAAATAAGCGCTGGCAACGATGTGATCACCGCTACGCAGTAAAGCTAGCAAACTCGAACTTATTGCAGCCATGCCGGTAGCAAAAACAACAGAAGCAAGGCCTCCTTCCATCTGTGTCACTTTACGGGCGAGAGCTTCTACCGTGGGATTGCTTTGTCGGCCATAGGCGTAGCCGGATTTTTTCCCCTGAAAGATTGCAGCAAGTTCACGGGCATCGGCGTAACCAAAGGCCACGGAAGTATTAATTGCCTTGTGTAGCACCCCATGCTCGGGGTTGTCCCTGCGATCTGCATGCAGGGAGGTCGTAGTGAAATGTTTTTTGCTCATGAGGTAAGCCTCTGTCAAAAGTGCGCGCATCATACTCGGATCATGCATCTTGCTCCACTGCTCTATGGTCAGATTGAGCCCTGATCAATACACTGTGAGCCGCTGATTTTACTGGTTTTTCCCAGTGCTATTGCATAAAAGTTGCGATACTATGCGGGCAGTTACGCATGTTGCACCGAAGAGGATCACTACATGAAAGCCGCCCTTAATTTGCTGACTATTGGCTTGTTAATTTTGACGACATCATGCGCCAGCACAACGAATACAAATTCAGACAGCAACCAGCAGGCAGAGGCGGCTCGTGCAGCGCAGTTGCAGGAACAAGCCCTAGCAGACGGCCGGGCTCGCGCAGCCAGAGAAGCTGAAGCTACACGCCGACAGGCTTTGCTAGACGCGCGGGTCAAAGCAGATGCTGCCGTGGAAGCCTTACGTCAACAAGAAGAGCAGGCCCTAGCCGTAACGCGTCAACAACAGCGTATTGCGGAATTAAGAACACAAATAACAACCAATCAAGCTGAAGCATCCAATTTGGACAAAGCTAATGCTGTGTTGAGTGAGGCTATCACAACTGCCGAAAATCTTTCGGCAACACTTGCTGCAGAACAAGAAAAATATGCATCCACTAATCCGGTAACAGGTGAAACTGTCGAAGCACTTGCCAAAGCTCGCATTGAAGAGCTCAAGGCACAGATTGTAAAGTTGCGTGCGCAAGCTGCTGCGCTGACGTCTGCAACCCCTTGAGCCTGGAATCAAGATGGCTAATGTTATAGATATTAAATCCCGTCGAGATCAACAAATACATCTACACAAAGATGCCCGTGCCGATGCCTTACGGGAAGATTTGCGGGATGCAAGACAAGATTTTCAATCAGAAGATAAAGCTAAATCTCAAACTAAAGCTACTCTGAAATTGCTCTCTATATTCAAATCAAAACGCCCGCCTAGGCCCTGAATTTTCCGGAATTTTTCTAACTTAGATTAGCGCTACTAACACCTGTGTTCTCTGGCTTTCCAGATTGGTTTGTCTACTGGGGGTGTGGTAAAGTGCCGAACCTTTTTTACAAGCCAAATTAACCTCTATCAATCAGTAGGAGAAAGCTGCATGCCGAGTTCTATTTTAATAATTATTTTGCTGTCCATTTTTGGGTTGGGCACAGCTTTTTTCTACATGAAAAAAGTAATCAGCATTCCAATAGATATGGGGCTGAACAAAGAGGAGGGCGAACGCCTGCGTTCAATTCACGGCGCTATAGCCGAAGGTGCCATGGCCTTTCTCAAGCAAGAGTACCGCATCATGGCATACTTCATGGTAGGTTTTGCTGTAATCATCACCCTGCTAATTGATGATCAACATACCCCGGATGTAAGCGAAGGATTCTGGACTGCAATTGCATTTTTATTTGGCGCTTTGATTTCTATCCTCGCCGGCTACATTGGTATGAAGGTAGCCACAGCTGGCAATGCGCGCACTACAGTATCTGCGCGTAACAGTCTGGCTGATGCTTTTGCTGTGGCGTTGAACTCCGGAGCGGTGATGGGGTTTGCTTTGGTAGGTTTGGCTGCGCTGGGTATGATTCTGATTTATATTTTCATGGCGGCCATGTTAAGCAATGTGCCCAATAATGTGTTGATGGAAGTCATCGCTGGTTTTGGTTTGGGAGGCTCCTCTATCGCTTTGTTTGCACGTGTGGGTGGCGGTATCTTCACCAAAGCTGCAGACGTTGGAGCTGACTTGGTGGGTAAGGTAGAAAAAGGAATACCGGAAGATGATCCCCGTAATCCGGCTGTAATTGCTGATAACGTTGGTGATAACGTTGGTGATGTTGCGGGTATGGGTGCAGATTTGTTTGGTTCTTGCGCCGAAAGTACCTGTGCAGCTTTGGTGATCAGTGCGCTGGCATTTTCAGCAGATTTGGATGCCATGTTGTATCCCATCATGATTACTGCTGTGGGTATTCCAGTGAGTTTGATCACTAAACTGCTGGTTTCGGTTAACTCTGAAGCACAAGTTGGTCCGGCATTAAAACGTTTGTTGATGATTTCTAGCGGCATCATGGCAGTGGTGATGTATTTTGTGACTATGCAGATGATCCCTGAAAGTTTTGCGATTAATGGTGAAACTTTTAGCAACATGGGTGTGTATTTGTGTTTCTTGTCAGGTTTGTTAGCAGGTCTGGCAGTAGGGCTATTGACCGAATATTACACTTCGACTGACTACGCACCAGTACGTGCAATCGCCAAATCCTGCGAAACCGGAGCAGCAACCAATATCATTTTTGGTTTGGCACTCGGCTACAAAAGCACGGTATTGCCTTATATCGCTATTGCTATCAGCATTTTCACATCGTGGCATTTAGCCGGTATGTACGGCATTGCCATTGCCTCGCTCGGCATGTTGGGAACTTTAGTGATTGCATTGATGATCGATGCCTATGGTCCTGTTGCAGATAACGCAGGTGGTATTGCAGAAATGACGGGTCTTGATAAAGAAGTGCGACGCCGTACGGATGTTTTGGACGCAGCTGGAAACACCACTGCAGCTATTGGCAAAGGTTTTGCCATTGGCGCTGCAATTCTGACTTCACTGGCTTTATTCAGTGCGTTCATCACACATTCCGAAAACCTGATGCAAGCATTGCCGGAATTTGGCCCTGACTACGATTTGACTGCTGCGATAACTTTGCTGGATCCGATGGTTTATACCAGCTTGTTCCTAGGCGCAGTGTTGCCCTTTTTGTTTTCCGCTATGACCATGCAAAGTGTGGGTGCTGCAGCTTTCGATATGATTGAAGAAGTACGTCGGCAGTTTCGCGAAATCCCAGGCATTATGGAAGGCACTGGTCGTCCAGAATATGGTCAGTGTGTGGCAATTTCTACCCAAGCTGCCTTGCGCCAAATGATTGCTCCTGGTGTGCTGATTATTGGTGCTCCACTTTTTGCTGGTTTTCTGTTTGGTGTACAAGCTGTTGCAGGTCTACTGGCGGGTTCTTTAGTAACCGGTGGAGTATTAGCCATCTCTTCATCTAACAGTGGTGGTGCTTGGGATAATGCAAAAAAATATATTGA
>CAIMTR010000492.1 GCA_903844415.1 uncultured Gammaproteobacteria bacterium | reverse complement strand
GTCGAGCCGACTAATCAAGATTTATCGAAATGGACTGAGGAGGCTAGGCGGTTGCGTGAAACGAAGCAAGCGACAGTGCCTACGACTTTAGGTTTAGAAAAAAAAGTCAATCCCTTTTTACGCAGTGACCAGATTACCGTGCGAGAGTCGATCGAGCGATATGCAAAAAAAGTTGTCAATTCAGGCGAAGATATATTTACCATAACGCGTTTATGGAAAGACAGTTTTAAATGAAGCTTTGCTTTACCTATGTGCATCGTTGTCCGCTGATTGTATTACTTCTTCTAGTAAGCTTGCTTGTTGGCTGTGCGACTGGACCCACTACGAATATCAGTTCTTTTTCAGAAAAAATGAATTTTGAGGAACCGAAGTATCGACCGATGCCAGTTGCTCCAGTTCCAAATCCACCGGTTCCGGATATTGTGCAATCCATTGATTTGTGGGAGAGAATTCGAACGGGTTTTGACATCAGTGACCCGGAGATGGAAATTATTAATCGCCACACTAAGCAGTTAGTTGATAACCCGACTTATGTGAGGCGAGTCTTAGAGCGATCATCGCCCTATTTGTTTTATATTATTGAGGAAGTCGAGGCGAGGGAGATGCCTAGTGAGTTAGCCTTATTGCCTTTTGTGGAAAGCGCTTTCAATCCCAAGGCAGTTTCCCCGGCCAAAGCTGCTGGAATGTGGCAGTTTATGCCAGCCACCGGTAAGTACTTTAATCTGAAACAAAATATGTTTCGTGATGAGAGAAGTGACATCATTAAGTCAACTAGAGCGGCTCTAGACTATCTCCAGAAGTTGTATGACCAGTTTGGGGATTGGCAATTAGCTTTAGCAGCCTACAATTGGGGAGAGGGTTCTGTTGGGCGTGCAATTCATAAAAACAAAGCTGCCAAGTTAGAAACGGATTACTTCAGTTTAAAAATGCCCAATGAGACTAAAAATTACGTCCCCAAACTTCTAGCCTATAAAAGAATCATTGAAAATCCTGCAAAATATGGCTTTACATTACCGATGGTAGAGAATCATCCCTACTTTGTAACATTGCCAGTAACACAAGATATCGATGTGGATCGGGTCATCACCTTATCAGAAATGACCCGTGAACAGTTTTTAGATCTCAATCCATCTTTCAATAAGCCAGTAATTATGAAGGGGTTTAATCAAGAAATTTTATTACCTTATGGCAAAGCAGAAATCTTTCGGGATAACATCTTAACTAATCGCATGCCCTTAACTTCATGGACAGCAATTAAGGTTGAAAAAACGGATAGTTTAGAGAAAATTGTTGCCAATTTAGGACTTGATATTCATCAAGTGCGGGAAATGAATTCCATCCCCAAGGGGATGAAGGTCCGGAAAGGTTCTAGCTTGTTAGTTCCCAAGATGTCTCACAATTTAGGTGATATTGATTATGAGATAGCCCAAAATGGCATTTTAAGCTTAGAGCGCGAATATGTTCCAGTACCAGTTGTGATGAAGTGTCAAGGGAAAAAATGTGTTGCAGTTCCGAAAAATTTAGCCAATTATCAACCCAAAAATGGCGGTAACCCGAAAGCGCATCAGTTAGCAACTTCGAAGTCTTCGTCAACTGTAAAAAAATCATCGAATGCTTCCTCAGGAAGTAATAAATCCAGTGTCAAAGTCAGTCCAAAGCCAAACACGAAAAGCCCAGCCAAAAAAGAGGTCACTAAAACACAGACTCCTAAGGCAGGCGATGTCCAAGTCATCACTAAGAGTGCCAAACTAGCCGAAAAAAATAATTAACGATCAGCTAAAAAGAGGGAGCGTGTTGAAATGGGAAAGTACCGTGAAATTTATCAACAGTCGATTCAAAATCCTGACACTTTTTGGGCAGAAAAAGCGCAATTAATTCATTGGGAAAAACCTTTTGATACCGTTTTAGATTATCAAAATCCGCCATTTGCGAAATGGTTTTTGGGTGGCCGCACTAATATTTGTTTCAACGCCGTGGATAGGCACTTAGAGACGCGTGCTGATCAAACG
>CAIMTR010000491.1 GCA_903844415.1 uncultured Gammaproteobacteria bacterium | reverse complement strand
TTTTGCCATTCGTAATGTATCTACAATATCCGGGCAAAAAGTCCGCAACTTAGGTTTACGTAACAAACCCAGCTCAGTATCGATAAAACTGATATCAAATGGTGCGTTATGAATTATAAGTTCGGCATCCCTGACAAATTCGATGAAGGTATCGGCAATTGCCGCAAACACCGGTTTATCAGCCACCATCGCATTGCTAATTCCATGGATAGCCAAGGCACCAGCGTCAATTTCTCGTTCCGGATTAATGTAAAGGTGTAAGTGCCTACCAGTGGGTTTACGATCTACTAGTTCTACACAGCCAATTTCAATAATTTTATGACCCTGACCCGGATCTAGGCCCGTAGTTTCAGTATCCAATACGATTTGACGCATGTTTATTCCTACTTAATCGAGTTAACAAGATGCAGCTCATCTATGCCACGGTTGGCCAACTGATCTGCTAGTTCATTCTGCGGGTGACCACTGTGACCCTTGACCCATTGCCATGTAATTTTGTGCTGGATTGCCAGTTGATCGAGTTGTTGCCATAAATCACTGTTCATCACTGGTTTTTTTGCTGCATTTTTCCAACCTTTTAGTTTCCAATTGGGCAACCATTCGGTAATGCCCTGCAACACATATTTAGAATCACTAACAACAGCAATAACACACGGTCGTTTTAGTGCTTCTAAGGCGCGGATAACAGCTGTCAATTCCATGCGGTTATTTGTGGTGTGAGCTTCACCGCCAAATAAATGTTTACTTACAGTCGAATATTCAAGCACAGCACCCCAACCTCCCGGACCTGGATTACCACGACAGGCACCATCGGTATAAATCACCATTTCAACTATCATTATTTATTGGTTTCTTCATTATTAGCGCTGTGCAAAGTACTGGAAACACTAGTTATGCTGTCGGGAATTGGCATCCCTAGACCATTCACTTTTAAGCGGCGACGATTTACCTGAATAAGTGTCAGTGGCGTAACCTGTTTACGCGCCGAGATTATGTAAATACTTCCTGTTGGCCAGTTAAGTTTTGTGGCAAGTTGTTCGAGCAAACTGGAATATTTAATTACTGCAGGTGAATTAACCGGCAAAGAATAGTCTCCGTATCTAATTTGATCGACTTGAAAATCCAACAATTTGAGCCAATCAGTAATTCGCAATGTGCTTAGAGGAGATGCATGCCAAGGTGCCTTGCATTTACCCCATTGTAATTTGTGTCGAACTCCCCAAGTACTAAAAGGATTAAATCCCACGATTAACACATGCCCACCAGCAATCAGTACCCTAGAAACTTCACGCAATAACTGATGTTGATTTTCACTGTAATCAATTGCATGGTGTAGAAGCACCAAATCTACCGATTCGTTTCCTAAAGGAATTTCTTGGGGCCTAGCAAAAGCGGAATGACAAGTATTCGGTTGAGGATCAGAACTAAAAGAAAATTTGTGACCCATAGGACTTTGCTTATGTAATAACAGATCTGCACAACTTAATTGTAATAAGTGATAACCAAACCGTCGCGCTAACATAAGATCGAGCATGGTTTGTTCTGTAGCGAGAAGTTTGGCGCCCAATGGGGTCGTGAACCAGGTATTCATGTCTTGAAATAATTTTAGTGAGGCAGTGACCGTCGCTTTGGCTGCTTCTTTAGATGCATTAGTGTTTGTTGATAACATGAGTTTAGATCCAGCAGTAGTCGCAAGTCCCAGCAATATTAAAGCCAGACAGGGATATTACTCGGATCAGGAGTGCAGGAAAACCTGCTTTTACTACAATTGCAAACGATAGGCTAGAGTGCCAAGATTGCATTAGGAATCTCAGTTTTTTATTTAAAAAGTAATGTAAGTAATAGATTTAAATTTTTTATGAATATACTGGTAACCACAATGTAATAGGTAAAAAATTACTGAGATACCTTCCTGCAAGGTATTCTTTCACTTGCTTACATCGATACATAACTGAGCACTTTTGATGCTACATATTGAACCCGTCAAAGCGTTTCGCGACAATTATTTATGGGTCTTCAATGTCATCGGAACCAACGCTGCATGTGTAGTTGATCCTGGTGATGCGGAGCCAGTCCTCAACTATTTAAGAACAAATAATTTGGAACTTACTGCCATCCTAGTCACACATCATCACGCTGATCATATCGGTGGTATCAATACCTTACTTGCACATAAATCCGTTCCTGTATTCGGACCAAACTCTGACAAAATTCCGCAAGTGACACATAAAATAAAAGAAGGAGACGCCGTTACAATCCTCGGAATAACTTTCAATGTGCTGGAAGTGCCAGGACATACGCTTGATCACGTCGCATATTTCACTAATCACTTTGCTACAACTTTAGGCCCAGTATTATTTTGTGGTGACACTTTATTCGCTGCCGGTTGTGGTCGCATGTTTGAAGGCACCCCACCGATCATGTACAAATCGCTACAAAAAATTGCTGCGCTCTCCCCCAATACCCAAGTTTTTTGTACTCACGAATATACCCTGAGCAATTTGAACTTTGCTGCTGCGGTTATGCCAGACAATCCAGAACTACAGCAACGCATCAAAAGAGAAACAGCCAAGCGCGAACAGGACATGCCCACGGT
>CAIMTR010000490.1 GCA_903844415.1 uncultured Gammaproteobacteria bacterium | reverse complement strand
GTGCCAATTTTCTCAAACTGCATGGCATAGTTGGTTTGAAGTTTACCTGTGCCTTGGGTTCTTACATAAATGTTTTCGTTGGTTATGCTGGCACGACTTGTGATTTCATTGCGATCCGGTCCTCCACCGATTTCTAGATCTCCAATTTCTAATCTATTTTTATAGAACTGCCCGACTAGAGCATTGTCTACTATTATTGAAACTGCACTTTCACCAAAGGTATTATAACTAGTTGTTGCTGTAAAATATGCCAGCGATCCAGCTGTGCCTGCAAGATTAGGGGTGATATCTTTATCTGCAATAACCACTCTGGTATCTTGACTTTGTGGTGCTACAATTTGGAATGTAGGATTATTTTGAATTGCATCGTCAACAAATTTCTTGTTTGGAATATCGTCGTCGTGTGTGACTTGATCTTCATAATTTGTAGTGCCTATGACTTTAACAACGCCCGTGCCCGTGCCTATCAGTGTGAGATCGCCTGAATCAGTGGTGCTGTTGGTCAGTATCTGTTTGAGTCTTAGACTGCTGGCATCAAAGTTGAACGGACCCGGAGCAGAGCCATGTGCTAGTATCCATGCATCAGTGCTTTCATCATAAAGAAGGCTGGCATTATTCTGCGGAGTTACTGCAGAAGTATTGCCACGTTCAATTTCAATACCTGAATATATCAGCGACACTCCTGGGCCAACTTCTCCAGTGTTCAGGGATATAATGTTGTCTTCGATGGCTAGGTTTGTGGTATTAACATTAACGGTATCGCCTTCGACCACAAGATTACCAGTGACTCGTACTGAACCACCACTCACTGCAGGCCCGGTGTCAAGTGTTATCTTGGCACCATCGCCTGCTCGAATGTTGTAGTCACCGTTGACTCTGAGAAACTGTCCCATTAGTGCATCCTAATTACATTGATGCTAAAACAAGCACTGATGTTGTAGAATCATCACTTAGTGACCATTTGTAACGAACACTGTCAAAATCTATAGCTACTTTGTTGGACATTTCGCGAATAATTTTTGCAGTGCCGCTGGTGGTATAACCAACAATGGTCATTTCACCTAGATCTAATACAACAGCCGACGATGCGTCACCTGCTTTATTAACCAACTTGCAAACACCTTGCTCTGGATCATCTTTGCTGGCAACAACAAAACTGCGAGCACCTTTTTGTTTAACGATGTATAAAGAATCGCCGCCACCGCCTGCGCCTTGATCCCCAAATAATTCTGTTCCTGTAATGTTTGCAGAATAAACTGGAATTTTAGGTGTTGCATTTGTTCCTGTATCACCGAAATATTTTTTATTAATTGGACGTCCCATTTGTTTCTCCTTATGTTTGACGTTCTAGGTCTACGCGGTGGGTACCGCATAATAAATTCTAGATACTTTATTTATCCGCGGCTCAACAGACTCATCAGTTCCATTTTTTCCACTGTGGCTAGTACGGTGTTAATGGTGTTGATTTCTTGTTGTGCTTTTTCTAGATAGCTGCGATTTTTGGAGATCGG
>CAIMTR010000489.1 GCA_903844415.1 uncultured Gammaproteobacteria bacterium | reverse complement strand
AGCGGCCGATCTTGGTTTGAAAGTGGGCGACAGCTTCATGCTCCACAGTGGTTCTATAGTTTCCACAGCTATGTTGGCAGCGACCTTTGTCAGCACCGACCCTACTGCTACACAAGGGTTAGTGCTGGCCGACATAGCTAGCGCGCAAAATCTCACTCAACGAACAGGTAGCATCGATTCAATCGATCTTGTGATAGATACCAACACAGCGGCGCGACTGCGCTTATGGTTGCCAGCAGGACTTACTTTGATCGAAACCAGTACGCGTAATGCGTCGCTGGAGCAAATGACTTCTGCGTTTTATATCAATTTGCAGTCAATGACCTTGCTGGCTTTGTTGGTGGCAGGTTTGTTGATTTACAACAGTGTGAGTCTGGCTGTGTTGCAACGTCAGAAAACTATTGGAATTTTACGTTCGCTAGGAGTCAGTCGTTACGAATTGATGGTATTAATTCTGCTTGAAACTGCAGTAGTTAGCACACTTGCCACTGTAACAGGAATTTTAGTGGGACTAGTACTGGCACAAGGATTGTTGCAGCTTGTTACTCGTACCATAGACGATCTGTATTTCAACCTCAGTGTCACTTCATTTTTACTCGATTGGTTTGCGCTTGCCAAAAGTCTGCTGTGTGGAATCGGCATTTCCTTGCTGGCTGCTGCCATTCCTGCCTGGCAGGCTGGGCAGTGTCAGCCGGTAACCTTGCAGCAACGCGCAGTGCAAGATCAAACCGTGCGTAAACACTTGCCCTTGCTGGCTCTAGTGGGAGTGGCGCTGATGGCATTCGGTTATCTATTGCTAATCCCCGCGCAAGGTTCGTTGGTATTAGCATTTGTAGCGCTGACTCTGCAAATTTTTGGTTATTGTTTGTTAGTGCCTTTAGCGATCCACCATTCCATAAAATTGATGGTGTACTGCTCAGGTAAGTCACTTAAACAAACAACACGCTTGGCGCTGAACAATATCCAAACTGGCATGCGCCGAACTGGATTGGCTGTGGCTGCGCTGACGGTAGTGGTATCAGTTACCGTAGGGGTGGGTATTATGATTGGCAGCTTCCGTTCCACCGTGATTCTTTGGCTCGATCAATCATTTAGTGGTGATGTGCAGGTTTTACAGCGGGACGAGCAGGGCGCTGTTCCGCTCGAATTACAAACCTATGTTTCCGGGCTGGCAAACGTACAAGCAGTTACTTATACCTACAACCAACGTGTAGAAAGTAACCTCGGTGAAGTCAGAGTAAGGGCGTACAGCGGTGCTGTTGCTGAAAATGTGTTTATCAAGTCAGCAACTATAGATGCAATGGCGGAAGTTGAAAGTGGCGAGGGTATTTTCGTAGCAGAGCCCTTCGCGTATTTGCACAATCTGAAAGTTGATGATGAGCTGATTTTGTATACACCGCAGGGTGAAACTACTATGCCAATCAAAGGAATATTTTACGACTACACCACCGGGCTCGGCGTAATAGTCATGGCGCAAGCGCTATATACACGCTGGTGGCCAGCAGAAGGCGTGACTAGTCTTGGATTGCAACTGATGGATGCTAGTAATGCTGCTCCTGTGCTGCGCGACTTGCGTAGTTACGTGGCAGCACTGCCCGGAAGTTGGGGAGTGGTAGCTAATGCCGATATTCGTCGTACCACACTCACCATTTTTGATCGTACGTTTACCATAACTAAAGTTATGCGTTGGTTGGCCATTATGGTGGCATTTGTGGGAACTCTCAGCGCCTTGCTTGCCATGCAGTTGGAGCGCATGCGCGAGTACGCCTTATTGCGAGCTACCGGCATGACAGTCCAAGAAGTTGCCGCCATGATCGGTATACAAACAGTAGTACTAGGCGTGCTAGCCGGACTTTTTGCCATGCCGCTAGGAGTGTTGATCTCTGAAGTGTTGATTGATGTGATTAATCGCCGCTCCTTTGGTTGGAGCATGTTGTATTCCTTACCCATGTCGGTGTTGCTGGAAGCCCTGATGTTGGCAACAGTTGCTGCTTTGTTGGCTGGCATTTATCCGGCCTTGCGGGTAGCTGCAGTAAGTCCGGCGCAGGCTTTACGAGACCAATGATGCGCTTATTACACCTTACGCTGTGTTTGTTTTTTCTTATTGCTTGTGCCGAAGAGTCCGCGCCGCGCTCAACCGCCAATATTAAACAAGTGCTTGGTGGTAACAACACTACGGGTTTTTTGCGGGCAGATTCACCACGGCTTTTTGAATTTCCAGAGGATCACGGCCTACATGCTGGGTATCGTAACGAGTGGTGGTATATCACTGGCAATTTATATTCAGCAGAAGGTCGTCATTTTGGTTATCAGGTAACTTTTTTTAACGTCGCCGCACGAGCGCCAGCGACAACACAGACTAGAGAAACAACAGTAACAGCGGCATCATCAAGCTGGAACAGCGAGCGCTTGTGGATGGCGCATTTTGCCTTGACCGATGTGGATGCCAACTCGCATCACGCTGTAGAACGTTTCTCGCGTGAAAATCCGGGCTTGGCGGGAGCCCAACTTAATCCCTTCAAGGTATGGCTCGACGATTGGCAACTGGTTGGTACGGGTAACGATTTTCCGTGGCACTTGAAGGTAGCCGATCAGGAGTTGAGCCTGAGTCTCAACCTCAACAGCGTCAAAAAACCTGTTTTGCAAGGCGATCAGGGGCTAAGTCAAAAAAATCAGGCAGCAGGCTCTGCGTCATATTATTACAGCCTCACGCGGTTGCAAACGTCGGGCGAGATTACGGTTGGTGACGAAGTGTTCACAGTTAGTGGCAACAGTTGGCTGGATCGTGAATGGAGTTCTAGTGTGCTGGGTCCCGATCAAAGCGGCTGGGACTGGTTCTCCTTACAATTTGATGATGGCCAAGAACTGATGTATTACCAGCTCAGAAATCTGAATGGGCAAAGCCATGCCTACAGTCAGGGCAATTGGACGGATGCAGCCGCAACTCAACGTTTGATTTCGCCAGCGGATATAAACTTACAAGAACAACAATGGTGGACGAGCCCTGCCGGTGTGCAATATGCCACCGCCTGGTTGTTGTCTTACCAGGGTCGGCAGTGGCGGGTGCAAGCAGTTGTGGACGCGCAGTGGATGGATCTAAGTTTTCAATATTGGGAAGGTGCGGTCAATGTGCTCGATCCTGTTACCGGCTCTGTGTTGGGCAGTGGTTATCTAGAAATGGTTCGGCAGTAAAAATTTAGTAAGGGGTACGCTGCTCTAGTAAGTTATGCCAGCGTTTGCATGACACATAGTGGCTCAATGATAAAAGCCACGAGGCCCTATACGACACTCTGCATAACTTCCTGTACAAGCCAAGCGAACGTTCGAATTTTCTGCACTATTGGCCAATATAAATACTTTACACTGCTAGTGTTGCTAGCTAATCTTGCGCTCCTTTCTCGCGGTAAATTTTGTACTAAATGAAACCCAAAGCGTTTGCTCTTATCAATAATCCTCGTCTCAACAAAGGGACAGCCTTTACCTATGCAGAGCGTACTGAATACGGTTTGCATGGCTTGTTGCCTCCTAAAATTAGCACCTTGGCTGAACAAGTTGATTGGGCGCTGACTGATATGCGTGGCAAGGCAGAGCCCATCGATCGCTACCGATTTATGGCTGCATTGCAAAAACGTAATGAAAGAATGTATTACCGCGCCCTGATTGATCACATCGAAGAATTGATGCCAATTGTTTACACCCCTACTGTGGGGCAGGCCTGCCAAGAATTTGCCAATCATTTTCGCGAGACCAATGGCTGTTATATCTCCATAGAACAGCAGGGCAATGTGGAAACACTTTTATCTAACTGGCTGGATCCTGAGATCCGCCTCATTGTAGTAACCGATGGCGAGCGTATTTTGGGCTTGGGCGATCTTGGTGTTAGTGGTATGGGTATCCCGATTGGCAAACTCGCACTGTATTGTGCCTGCGCCGGAATTAATCCTGCTCAATGTATGCCGGTCACGCTCGATGTAGGCACCGATAATTTGCGCTTTCGGCAAGATTTGCGTTATCAGGGCCGTCGTGAACCACGTGTGCGTGGCCCTGAGTATTTTGCTTTTATTGAAGAATTTATTACCGCAGTAAAAAATAAATTCCCCTTAGCTTTGTTGCAGTTCGAAGATTTTGCCACGCCCAATGCGGTTGCTCTGTTAGATAAATATCGGGATCGCTTGTTATGCTTTAACGATGATATTCAAGGTACTGCCGCCGTGGCATTATCCGGTTTTTATGCTGCTACTCGTATTACCCAAACAAAATTATCAGACATGCGTTTTCTGTTTGCAGGCGCCGGTTCGGCAGCCACCGGCATTGCAAGCTTATTGGTTGTTGCCATGCAACAAGAAGGCTTAAGTTATGCTGAGGCTTGCGCCCGTTGTTTCTGTTGCGACAGCAAAGGTTTGATTACCCGCAGTCGCGATGAGCTGACTGTGCATGCTGCACCCTTTGCTGCGGATTTACCGCCCATGACGTTGGAAGCAGCAATTGCCCACATCAAGCCCAATGCGCTGATTGGGGCAACTGCCCGCGGCGGTACTTTTACGCAAGCGATTATTGAGATGATGGCATCCTTTAATACACATCCGATTATCTTTGCGTTGTCCAACCCGACATCCAAAGCGGAATGTACTGCAGAAGCGGCTTACACCTTCACGCAGGGGAAAGCCATTTTTGCCAGTGGCAGTCCATTTGCACCGGTAACCATTAATGGGGTCACCAAAGTGCCTGGCCAAGGCAACAATGCCTATATATTCCCGGGTTTAGGTTTGGGGGCATTGCAGGGTGAAATCACCCGAATTACCGACGACTTGCTGATAACTGCCGCCAAAACACTCGCAGAATCAGTTTCAGCCAAACAGATTGCACAAGGTTGTTTATATCCACCCCTGACCGAAATTCGCCAGGTATCGCTGCAAATAGCTGTAGCAGTTGCCCAGACTGCAGCGCGGGTCGGGTTGACCCAAAAAGTGATTGGTAAAAGTTTTGCGCAGGACGTAGCTGCGGCGATGTACGATCCGCGTTATTAGTCCATTTTATTGTCTTTATAGAGGCACGAACCGAGGTTGATTATTGCAGGCGGCTGGTTTACTTTACGCCTGCATTTGCAAAGGGGATGGTAAAAATAGAATCCGAAATATATTCGGCTTGCAGTGTCCTTTTTTCGTGTAACGAGGCAAGCTTCAGGCAAACTTGAGATAGCGCAAGCGATCATCAATTAAATGTTTTGCCAGCTTTTTCTGTTTGTTACATTCATCCCTTGTAACGCAATTCCAAATACTGCACTGGGTAGTAATCGAGAGGTAAATCTAATCATGGATTTTTTATTGTGGTACGAAGAGGGGCCCGTTGGTTTGTTTATTCGTGAATCACTGTGGGGTTACCCCATTGTTCTATTCAGCCATGCTGTTGGTATGGCAACCGTAATGGGGGTAGTGGTTGCCTTGAACATGCGGGTACTAGGCTTTGCCAAAGAACTGTCCATTCCTGCTTTCGACAATTTGTTTATTGTGGCTTGGCTTGGATTCTTCATAAATCTGATCTCAGGTTTGATTTTGTTTGCTGGCAGCAGTAGCACCTATGTTTTTCAAGGATCCTTCCAGTTAAAAATTGGTGCTATTTTGCTCGGCGGTACCCTAATGAAGTTTGTGTTGGGTGCAGTCCGAGCCAACAAACCTGCATACATACAAAAGCTACTATCAATTGTATGTTTGTTATGTTGGATAGTAGGTGTTGTTACTGGCCGCCTGATGGCCTATCTGGCCTAATAAGGAGAAACTATGTTTTGGGAACCGTTTGCTACCTGGCTTGAATCTACTTGGTTTCATGGGGTAATGATTGATATTTACTGGATGTTTCCGCTGATGGAAACATTGCATTTTCTGGCGCTAATTTGGTTGTTTGGTGCTTTGTTGGTGGTTGATGGCAGGGTGCTTGGCATCGTCAGGTTTTTAAATATGAAAGCCTGTATGAAGTTTATTCCTGTTGCCATGATTGCCTTTAGTTTCAGCTTTCTCACAGGTCTTGCCTTTTTACACGCCGATCCATTCAACTACTTGGCTAACCCCGGTTTTCAATGGAAGATGGCTTTGATAGCCATAGCAGGCATCAATGCCTTATGGTTTTGGCTGGGTGAACACAAAGAACTACTGTCATTGGCAGACGGTCAGCAGGCACCGTTTCGCGCGAAGGTCATTGCTCTGATTTCCATCGTGTTGTGGGTTTTCATTATCATCATGGGGCGAATATTGCCCTATACAGGCGGCGCGGGCTAATAAGCGCTGTTATAAAAAAGAGGGCTGATGCCCTCTTTTTTTGTGACCTTAATTCGTAAGTGCATGGTTGGCCTGAGTCGATAGCGTATGACTTGGCAGGTGAATATTACAATTTCAACACACTCATATTTTTGCGCATTGCCCGAATAATCTGCGAACACAGAAAAATAAAAATCTGCTGCTCAACGCTCTCCGGCAGAAATCGAATACTGAAATCGTTTTTGCCACGGGTGGTGATAATCTCGCGTAACTGGTCAGCATGCTCTGTGCTGAGACCGTCTTTGGTGGACTTAACCATTGAGTACAATTCATTGGGCAGAATTTCATATAAATAACGATCTACTTTACGTACCAGTTTGCACACAATGATGTGTTCCTTGCCTATGGGCAGAAACGGAATTTCAACTTTCTGATTCAGCAGTCGAGCCAGATGATCGGTTTCATCATCGCTCAACATCTCCACTTGGGAGTCCATGTCGCTGCGTAATTGCTGGCGCTGTGATTGGTTCAGCACATTGTCGTTCTTGCTCATGAGCTGCTCCTAAAGTGTGTAGTTACGTTTTTCCAGTGCGAGGGTACGGCGCTGGATCATTTCCATCATGTGCAATAAGGCCGGGCTAAGGTGGCCTTGGTTGTCGCGCAAGAAATAGCTGTGCCCTTTGGAGTCGTAGTTGTTATTGAAGCGGTCACAGTTGAGGGCGTACACATGATCGGGCACTTTGGCCATACTCTCTGGTCCTGTGTGGCCTAAACGTCGAGAAAACACCCCATTTTTTACATTACTTACCTTACTTGCTGTCATCGCCAGATCGTCATTGGCGTAGTAACAGAGCACTCTGCGGGCGGCCATAGTGATGGCTTGGCCGATTTGATCGCGTTCTAATACTTCGTTAGGCACATCCGCAGCCATCATGAAAATGTTGTTGAACAAATATGGCATTTCGCCATTGCCCGAGGTGTGCCGCCATTCATCCATGCAATGCATCAATACCCGGTTGCCCATGGAATGCGCCAGAATGTGCATGCGTTTCAAACAAGGGTTTTTGGCATTTTCCTGCTGCCATTGCAGAAGCTTAGATAAAGTACGACTAAGGATTTCGCCGCTAGTTTTGGCGGCTTTCTGATCGTCCCAGTAATCCTTGACCACACCAAGATCATTATCACAAGGCCAAATGATTGGAACTACCAATGTGCCAAGATCGGCACTGTCGAATTCTTCTTGCAAGATGCGCGCATTGGGAAAAATGTCGGTTGAAGGTTGATTGTTGAAGCCGTGAATGTAAAAAAGTATTTCTTTATAAGTAGAATTTTCTTTTAGGGCCTGCATCATAGGCCCGCTCAGAATTTCTGTAAAAATTTTTGCGCTCGTTAGTTTGCAATAACGAATGCTGTTGGAGAGTTCATTGCTGGTTTCGTCAAAACTAAAATTGCTGCCATGCTTTTGAACAGTACGATTAGTTATGAAATGCACACTATCCTCCTTAATGATGAACAATATTAACTGAAATAAGCAGCTCCACAGGAGGCTAATACCATTACAAACAGTACCCATTTAAGTACTGACTGCGGCACTGAAATAGCAAACTTTACACTCATCGTTGCGCCGATCACGGTACCAAACGCCATGATTAAACCGGGAACCCATAACACTTGCTCACGCACTACAAACACCGCAAGAGCGATGGCTGTTAAAGCAGCATTGATGGCCATCTTCAGTGCGTTGGTACGCACCAGATCGAAGCGCAACACGCCGGCCAACGTGGCGATAATAATGAAACCCACACCGGCTTGTACAAATCCACCGTAAAACCCCGCAAAAAATAACCCAAACCATGCCAAAGGCCGTTCAGCAATAGTATGTACAGGAGTGCCTGGCGGTGGCGCCACCACATTTGGCTGTACCAGCATTAATGCTGCCATCCCCAGCATGGTGAAAAGTAATGCTGGCTTGAGCCAAGTAAGTGGTAGATATGACGCAAGCACGGCACCACCGAGGGAGCCAAGCACCGTCGGCAGCAAAGTTGGTATAACCGTATGTATTTCTAGTTTTCCGTGCTTATGAAAACCACGCGCACCGGCCACTGATTGCAAGAAAATCCCCACCCTGTTGGTGGCATTGGCAATATCAGCCTGCATGCCCATCAACATCAAAGCTGGCAAAGTCAGCATCGAGCCACCACCGGCAATGGTGTTAATAAATCCGGCGATAAATCCTGCCAATACCAGCAATGAAACCGTCAACACACTGAGTTCGTATTCCAAAGTAATTACCTAGATAGACAAAGAATTAATTCACACTTTAACAGAAAAATATCTGCCTCATTTGCAAGCAGAAGATCTGATCTTGTGACGAAACCTGCACTATCTCATTGTGGCGCAGGCCGGAATCTAGTCAATCTGCACAGCAGCTCTGAGCCAGCGGCTTGATCTAGGAAACAACCGGCATAACGAAAGCCTTTGAATTTTTTTAAGT
>CAIMTR010000488.1 GCA_903844415.1 uncultured Gammaproteobacteria bacterium | reverse complement strand
TATTAAAGGCCACCCGCGCATCTTTACAAAGTTGAGATTCTTGCGATTTGAAATCTATTGCGCCATCACCAGCGGTGAGCAAAAGAAATGTCATTGCTTGCGTGGCGGCAATCTTGGCGCGGAGCACTGGGGGAACAAGAGAGCCTGGCTTATCTTTGACTATTGGAATGGCGACAGACTTCACATCGAATAACGCTGCCGTGCGCGTCCAGCCTGCTGCCTTGAGTTGCGTTCGAACACGTTCTAAAAGCACAGGATCATTCGCAAATTGTCCAAGAAATTGAAAGCATTCTTCGGAGGTCAATCGGTCTAGTTCCTGCGGTTTCATGCCGCGAAAGACAATGTTCCCGCCTTGATCACGTCCGATGTCAGTTTGAAGGACGCCCTGCCAACCCCGAAGGCCCGCTTGTAATTGACTTCCATCGTGTCGCATCCATCGACCTTGAATTGTGGCGCTAACGCCGTCTCCGAGTTCCCTATCAAATAGTGCGATCACGGACTCCTTGACGGAATTCAACTTCGATTCTGCAAAGTCTTTCGGCAACGACTCCAACAAAACCATTGCTTCGACATGATTTAAAGTGCCGGCAATCAATCGATCTTGCAGACAGTTCAATACGAAGTCGCGCGACACTTGAATCCCATTGAGTTGTTCCTGCGGAACCGCCACCACGACCACGCGTTGATCACCGACCACTTCATTGCGAACAACTTCCAGCCCCTTCAAATCTGATTGAATTTTGCCTAGACAAGACCTTGCAATAATGTAAAAAGCTCGCTCTGGCGCGGTGGCTGTGGGCAACGCAACCCCGAGTTGCTTGTCTATGCGATCATCAATAAGTGCCAAAGTCGCTTCTTGCACGCCAAATTCATGAAGCCCTGGCTTGGGCTTGAGTGTCGACACACAACTAAATGCAAATCCATTCAGGATGTGCACCCCCACCCGCGACAATTCTTGTTGATGCCCTGCAAATACGTCAACCACCGTGTCGACCACCTTCTGAATCTGCGAATCATCAGGCACTCGAAATAGAGATGCACTTAGAAACGCAATATGTATGGATAGCAACCAGTAAGCTGGCAATTGAATCTCGACGAAGGACCTTAAAAACGGCCCGGGGCGCCGGCCCCACCGCCAACATTCTGTTTCTTAATCAAATCCCCCTCGGGCCCCTGCCCAGATGAGGACCCTGCCTCAGAAGGCTTGTCTGTATTTCCAAGACTCTTTTCTGCTGGTCTGGATTGCACGCCACTGCCACCTTCTGACCCTTTGACTGACTCCATTAAATCACGAAGTGCATTGGCTGCCTCTGCGCTAGAGAGTGAATATGACATAACCAGACCTTCGGTCGTCACATCGCTCCTTGGATGCTTCATTGACCATGTGTAATCTGGAACGCCACCCTTAATATCAAGGTCTTTGGAGGTAGCTTCTATCCGTTCTTCAAACTTTTTAGCATCTTCAAATTCATCTTCTCTGTCTGCATAAACCTTGAGTTTAAATCCCATCTCCTGGTTCGAATTAACTAAAATACTCTCGCCAAGAAATTGTCGGGCTGATGAATCTGCGTTATTTCTTGCGAATTTCTTCGAGGTATTTGCTAATACCTTGTCCTCCTTTACAGGAGTATCCTGACCAAATGTGACCAATACAACTTCACCGCTTGGGACGGTGCGCATTTGGGCACCGTACGCGAAGAGAAGCACTCCATCCCCGAGTGATTGCGCCCATTCATCCACAGCCATTTTCGGTACGCCTGTGGGCGCAACACCCCCGCGAATTAAGGCTGTCGCCAAATCTCTTGAAACTTTATTTTCCACAACAATAACCGCTATCTCATCTTTTCCCTCAAAAACACGGTATGCCTGAGCACCCAGACTTTCGGCTCGAGACATAAAACTAGCCGCTTTCTTAAAGTCTTGAGACTGCAGCAAAGACAATTGCTTCTTTTTTAGTTCTTCCTGATATGCTTTTTGCTTTTTAACCGCCTCAGCATTGTCTTTGTCTAATCCCGCACCTTGATCATTCAGCCCACGAGAATTGAGTTCTTTATTTGCGATGTCGTTCACTATTAGCATGAGTTTGTCAAGAAGTTTCATTGTAACGCCAGATTCCACAGCAACTTTATTCATGCCCTCTGACGTAACAAGCTGCCCTGGAGTTCCATTTTTGATCAAGCTAGTTAATTGAACCGAAACCACGTTACCCTGAAATTTTGCCAACTCAGTCTTGGCATTCAGCATGGCGAGATCGAACGCCGCATCCCGCGCGCTCATGTATTTTTCGCCGCTGGCAACAATCGGGCTTGTCCCAATAACTATATTCAAAGGTTCGCCATCATCCTTGCTAAACCCACGTTTCAGCCCGCGCTCCTTTAAAAAATTCTTGGCCTGTGTTTC
>CAIMTR010000487.1 GCA_903844415.1 uncultured Gammaproteobacteria bacterium | reverse complement strand
GATTACTGACCAGCGCGTAAGATTTGTAACTTTCACCGGCTCTACCAAAGTAGGTCGTCAGGTAGGGGCCGTTGCTGCTGCAAATGGCAAACGCTTTGCCTTGGAAATGGGCGGCAAGAATCCCATTATTGTTCTCAATGATGCGGATATCGACTACGCCGTAAACACAGCTGCGTTCAGCAACTATATGCATCAAGGACAGATTTGTATGACGGGTTCCCGCGTAATTGTCGAAGCCGGCATCTACGACGAATTCTGCAAACGCTTTGCCACCAAGGTTGCAGCGCTTAAATATGGCAGCAATCCACGCGAGCCTGGTCTCATCGTGGGGCCCTTGATTCGCAACACACAAGCACCTTTCATTAAAGACCAGGTAGATAAAGCGGTCGCGCAAGGTGCCCGTTTACTTGCCGGTGGCAGCCACGACGGTAACGTATTCCAACCTACCGTAGTTGCGGATGTCACCCAACAGATGAGCATCTTCAAAACCGAGTGTTTTGGTCCGGTGGCCTCTGTGATCAAAGCCAACGATCATTTACACGCACTGGCATTGGCCAACGATGCCGATTATGGTTTGTCCTCTGCAGTGATAACCAACGATCTGCAAAAAGCCATCGCAATCTCCGAAGGCATAGAGGCAGGCATGATTCACATCAATGGCCCCTGCGTACGCGATGAACCAGTGATCCCTTTTGGTGGCGTAAAAGGCAGTGGTACTGGTCGTGAAGGCGGACATTTCTCCATCGATGAAATGACGGAATTAAAATGGGTCACCATTCAGACGGGGCAGAACAAATATCCATTCTGAGTTACAGACTTGAAATACTAAGGGGCACTTTGTAGTAGCCCCTAAGTATTGACTACGAATTGCCGAGTTGATTCTGTGCGTGTATATCCGTTTTTTTGAAGTTACTGCAGACTTTTTCTGCGCAAAGCTAACTTCAAGATAAGCGTGGTTTGTTTGTCGACATAGATTCCGCAAGTTGCACAACGAATTTACCTGCTGTGTTGGATAATTTGCGGTAACGACTCAGGAGTAAAAATTCTTTGCGGAGCAAGTTACTCAGTAACATTTCCCAAGGTAGAAGAATCAGGTTTAAGCAACCATTCATCCGCTGTCGACAGTGGCGCATCAAGAGTATTTAGAAATAACTCAAGTTGCCCCAGCTGTTTTTTACTTAAACCCAAGGGCTTAGCTTCGTTATGCCCGATAAGAGCCAAAGGTGCTGCATTGTAATGCTCCATCACCTGCGCCAAAGTTGATAGCTGGCCTTTATGCATATAAGGCGCCGTGCCACCTAAATTACGTAGTGATGGTGTACGCATGGATCCCAACACCACAGACCCCGTTCGCATGTAAGTAAACTCCTGGCATTGATGCGACATTTCGTCACTGAATGGGCCCAGACAATTAAATGGATCATTTTTGAGAATTTCAACACCTTTGCTGCGACCTTGATCCGGCACTTCACCAGGGAATGGAAGTAACCCTGTATTATGAAATTCGTTGTTGGATAAAAGCGGCCCGTTATGACATTGCAAGCAACCTGCTTCTCCGATAAACAATCGTAATCCTTCAATTTCTTGGGAATTGAAAAGTTCCTTGGCAGGCACAGTGTCGTCTTCGTGAAGTACTGCGTTTACGTATTCATCAAACCGCGCAGGTCCAGGCATGAGTTTACGCTCATAGGCTGCAAGCACTTTGCCTAAATTGGCAAACACTTGAGAAAGCAGATATTGATCAGCGGCCGTCATATTCAACCAAGCTTGATTCCAGAGGGGATAAGACATTGGCCCTGCATTCTCAGGAAAACGGCTAGTATCGTTAAAATCAGGCAACTCGCCGAACAGCTCTACATAAGTCTTTGCATAGAAAGAATCATTACTGATTAATCGGGCCAGATACATTCTGTTACTGCCTTGTTCTGCGGGGTCTTCCAAAGGTGAAAGTGCTTGAGACCATTGACTATCTTTACGTCCATCCCAATACAGCCATGGGCTATATGCTGAACCAACAATACTTGGAGTGTTACGTTGTGACTGCCCAAGCGCTACTGCTTTGCTCAATCCGTCGCTAAACCGGCGTTGGGGTTGGTGGCACGTGGCACAGGCTACCTTGCCATTGCCACTAAGCCTAGTATCGAAAAATAACGATTGTCCAAACTTTGCAGCGTGTAAATTGTCAGCAACAGCATTACTAGGATCAGGTTTTAGTACTGGGAGATTCGCGATGTTCAGTGTCTTTAAAATGGATTTTTCTGCTTGAGTCCATGGTCGTGGTCTAGATTCTGACCACCACAGCAAAATCAGGAGCAATAAAAAACAAATACCTACCACGAAAATTATAGGTTTGATCTGGGCTGCAATGCTGCCAAAACGGCTCATAACGTTACAGAGATCAAAACAGTATCCATGAAATCAACAGTGGTAATGACTAAATTGAGTACCCAGTCTCCCTGCATGTGAAAGCGAATCCCTTCAACTCTATAATCTCCGTTGCCAAGGTACTGTGTCATTACAGGATTAGTAGGAAAACCATGATTATGGACAGGCATGCCACCAGTCAAAGTGATAAGAGCATTTGCCACTGGCATTCCATTTTGATCTTGCAGATGTAACGTCCAGTTATGCATCTGGTTTATGGGCAGGGGGTTTATTTCACTCTTGAAAGTTACTGTTAGCGACCCGCTGTCAGATACCCAGCTTGGTTGAGCTCGCGTTGTTTCAGATGATGCCCCCATGAGCAAAAATGATGTAGCGAAAATCAACATTGGTCGGCACTTTATTACAAATCCATTGCGCTTGTTTAACTTTGTCTTTGTAGCAATGCGCCAACGGCCAAACCCTCCTGAAGATGTCCAATAAATTAGCTGCGCAAGCAGCGCAAAACAGACAAACAAGGGGATCAATCCCCAGCTATTTACCCCAACGCTAAACGGGAAAACCGCCGAATAATATTGATCAGTCTGTGGGTGCTTCACCGTCACAATGCCCAAAAAATTTCCTTCTTGTTCAAAATTATGGAGCGCAGTAAAAACCTGAGGTTCAATTGTTGGGGGCTGATAAAACACGGTAATCGCGTCAATATCTTTTATAGCTTGTACATCTTCCAATTTTGCAAAACGTCCCTTACCTGTAATGTTATTGATAATCCGAAATTCAATTGGAACATTGGCGAGTTCCTGGTGCCGATACTCCATAACAAAAATTGATTCGCCGGAAGCAGGTATATCTTCACAAAATTCTCTTTCTTTGCTTGCCAACGGCTGAAATATTTTAAAGTGCGATGTGTAAAAACCAATCTTGATCAAACACAAATCACCTTCAGCAACTACACTACCGTGAGCAAGGAGAGATGGGGCATACAGAACAAACAAGAGGGATGACACTAACAAGTTGATGGATCGCATAATATTCATTGTGCAACCTCACCTTGTTCGCTTGATAACATCTGAAATTGAAAACTATTTAAAGCACTGTCTGAATCATCAGGCAGTGCTTAAGTTAATTATTCGATCTAATGCTCCGCGGCAGCTTCACCTGCGTGAACATCACTGACATGAATTCTGACTGCAGCTTCCGGTTGCCCCAAATGGTCTATACGGGTACCAAAAGTATAATTCGCTTCAGATGACATAAGCCCAATTAACACCAACAAAACTGTGGGCGGAGCGAGGATTGCACTAATAAGCGCCATCCTTTCCCACATCACATGCATGAATATGGCAACAATAAAACCAGCCTTGAGTAACATGAATATAATAATCAGGGTCCAGCGAACTATGCCCTGAAAATCAAAATAATCCACCATGTAGGAAAAGCTACTCAACACAAAGAGCAGAATCCAGACTTTCAGATAAACACCAATAGGGTGCTGATCTGCCATTGCCTGCTCATTTCTTGTTTGGTTATTACCTGTTTGTGCTAAAACTGAATGATCCATACCGCCCTCTACCATAGATAGAAAAATGCAAAAATAAACACCCAAACCAAGTCCACAAAGTGCCAATAAAGACCGGCTATTTCTATGATGTCATAATTGTTTTTGCGATCGTAGTCGCCCTTCAATACTTTGCTGGCCACAATGGAGAGGTACAACACTCCAATTGATACGTGCAAACCATGGAACCCCGTGACCATGAAGAAAACCGAACCAAACTGTGGAGCTCCAAAAGGATTCGACCACGGTCTGACACCTTCACCGATCAATTTTGTCCATTCAAAAGCTTGCATACCAACAAATGACGCACCTAATGCGGCAGTGCAAAACATGAACATCGCAATTTTTTTCTTATCCCGAAAATGCGAATAACGCACAGCCAAAGCCATGGTGCCACTGCTGGTAATCAGAATGAATGTCATAATCGCAATCAGGATTAACGGAATATTTTTACCAAACAATGTCAATGCAAATACTTCACTTGGATAAGGCCAAGGATCAGTCGTGGTCATCCTGACATTCATGTAACCAACAAGGAAACAGCTAAAAATAAAAGTATCACTGATGAGGAAAATCCACATCATTAACTTGCCCCAGGGCACATGAAAAGCCTGTTTTTGATCTGACCAGTCCTGCACGACGCTTTGAAGGTGACCAGTTTTTTGTAAGCTGTGATCAGTCATGTATTTGTCCTAGGTATTCGAAAACAACGCAAAAATAGCTAACCATACAAGTAATAGAAAATGCCAAT
>CAIMTR010000486.1 GCA_903844415.1 uncultured Gammaproteobacteria bacterium | reverse complement strand
CTTAAGACTGCACTGCAAGTCAATCCTATCACAGACGTGACGGCTATTCAAGAACGTGATCTGTGGCGGCAACAGCTTTATGATGCGCACATCACATATACTGAAGCTCTACCTACAACCGAAGATCTTCAAGCTTCTGGATCTGGTTCGCAAGACGCCGTGATCCTCTGCAACAAGTGCAAGAAAAATGCACCGCAAAAAACACACGCGCTGCTGTAAGCTTTAAAATCAATCAATTATCGCATTTACTTCTTTATTCTAAAATATGTTGTTTTATTTTGCAAATGGTCTCTGAATTTAATAACCCGCTCTCAAGGCGGGTTTTTTTGTTTTACAACATCTACTTTTTAAAAAATGTAATGTGCGATGCTAAATGCTTGGATGATTTAGACAAACAAATGTGGAGCATAAATTGAGTTACTCTGGAATCAAACACACCACCAATCTTGCGCAATTACCTGACTATGTTGCGTTTATGGACACTACGCTGCGTGATGGTGAACAAACGCAGGGTGTGTCTTTTGCTGCAGGTGAAAAACTTACCATTGCACAGGCACTGCTCGAATTGCTCAAGCTAGATAGAATTGAAGTAGCATCGGCGCGTGTGTCTGCCGGAGAACAAGAGGCGGTGCGAGCAATTACGACATGGGCAGCTGCACATGGCTTTTTGGAGCGTGTAGAAGTGTTGGGCTTTGTTGATGGCAAACACAGTGTGGACTGGATCAAGGCCGCTGGTGGCACAGTATTGAATCTGTTGACCAAAGGCAGCGAATTACATTGTCATAATCAATTAGGTAAAACCTTGTCTCAACATGCCGAGGAAATTTGTCAGACAGTTGCTTATGCCAAAATAGAGGGCTTGCGGGTTAATGCTTATTTGGAAGACTGGTCCAATGGTTATCGCGATAACAAGGATTATGTTTTTGGATTAATGGCAGCGATTGGTGATTGTGGTATCGAAAATTTCATGTTGCCTGATACGCTGGGAGTGCTCTGTCCTGCAGAAGTGTATGTAGCCTTGCGTGAAATGTGTAGTCGTTTCCCTAATCAAAAATTTAATTTCCATCCGCACAACGACTACGGATTGGCGACAGCTAACTGCATGGCGGCTGTGGAGGCCGGAATTGCCACATTACATTGCACCATGAATTGTTTGGGTGAGAGGGCAGGTAATGTCTCGCTGGCAGAAATTGCTGTTGTGCTAAAAGATAAGATGGGTATTCGTACTGCAATTGATGAAACTCATCTGGCTGCAGTCAGTAAGTTGGTCGAACGATTTTCCGGCAAATGGGTTGCTGCCAATCAACCAATTTTAGGCGCTGATGTTTTTACCCAGACTGCAGGTATTCATGCCGACGGCGATGCCAAGGGTGGTTTATATGAAACCCAGTTGAGTCCCGAACGTTTTGACCGAAAACGTACTTACGCACTTGGCAAGTTAAGCGGTAAGGCATCGGTATTAAAAAATATAGAAGAGCTGGGCATTACCTTATCAGCTGACAATCTAAAAAAAGTTTTGCAAAAAGTTGTAACCCTAGGTGATTCTAAAGTCACCGTCACTGGCGACGACTTGCCTTTTATTATTGCGGATGTACTGGAGAGTAACGACTATCAACACATTCGTTTGCTGGATTGTGTCATCAACAGTTCGTTTATGCAGTCTTCTACTGTGGTGTTGACCGTGGAAATCAATGGTGTTGTGTCTCAAGAAAATGGCGAAGGCAATGGCGGTTATGATGCTTTTAT
>CAIMTR010000485.1 GCA_903844415.1 uncultured Gammaproteobacteria bacterium | reverse complement strand
ATTGACAGTCTCAAAAGGACTGAACAATTCTTCGTTGTCGCTTTCTTGCGACAGTTCTTCATAGACCCACTCCACAGGGATCTCAAGATATCGTGCAATGGCACGGGGTTCGTGTCCATCATCCAGCATGGCTTGGATGTCGATGCTGAGGTCGCTCATTTTACTCATTATACTGTTCCTTCGAGATAAGTTTGAACTTGTTGCGCTTGCCGAAAATCTTTTTCAGTCCATAACAGTTGGCTGTCAATGTCTTTTGTGGATTCTGCAAGAACCATTGGCCAACAAATAGCGTGTCCGCTGACCCCTTTGGAGAGCAGGGTATTTTTATAATCTTCGTATGTTACAGCGACTGGGTTAAACGCCCGCACAAGTCGGTGGCTCGTGGGTTCAGTATCGTAAAAATACATCTGTGTAACTAACTCAGTGTAGAAATCTCGAAGTTCAGAAAAATTATTCATTATACTACCTTTCTAAGATGCGAGTCAACTTGACGGAATTCTTTTTCGGTCCAGCTCAAGCGGCCGTCAATATCTTCCCTAGAATTAAGAACCATCTCCCAAAAATTTCCACTGGTCAAAATCACACGTTTGTAATCTTCGTATGTGACTGCGGTTGGGTCAAAAATATTCACCAGGCCAGTTGAATTAGGGTTGTAAAAATCCACCTGTGTAACCAACTCTGCGTGGAAATCTCGAAGTTCAGACAAGTTACTCATTATGCAGTTTCCTTCATGCAATATTCAAACAAAATCCACTTGGCACGGTTCAAGCATTGACGAGCATCTTCGGCTCGCATATAGTCAATCTCGCCGTATTCGGTATTGATCATTTCCTGGGAATCACTCATTAAGCTGGCTACCATCATAGCAGGACTACGATGAAATGCAATCCTTTGCTCTACTACTTCGCGCATTTCTGCTTCAGTGACGCCATACATGCGGATATCGCGTTTTTGGCTTTCGTTTAGGTCTCTCATTACAGGCTCCTTTTGTGTTAATATGTCCATAGTATAGCAGATCAGGATTTATTGGTCAACCCAAAAAAAAAGCCCTACATGTTGTAGGGCTATTGTAATACTTGCGTATTACTTTTTAGAAGTTGCTGTGTAAGCCTTCATGATGCCTTCGCCAAATTTCACATAGTCAAATTTGGTGGCTTCTTGCATGGCTTTCACAGTTTCGCTGGCCACAGTAGCGGCAGCATCTGTGGTGGCCTTGATGGCTTTTTTGGTGTAGTCAGCTTGAGAGTCAATGAAACTGATCATTGCGTCTTTTGTGGCTTCGTTTGTGACGAAAGTGTTGACCCAAGTTTTTTTACCGGTTTGTACGGTGTCGATGAATGCGTCTGCTGTAAACATAGTGTTCTCCTTAATTAAGCAAGTTTGCTATAGGACCCGGCCTATCCAGCGTCCTATGTAGTATTATATATGATAATTATATTGCAGTGCAACATCTTTTTGTAGTGAGCTGTCACTAAAAACGCAAATCCAAAAACGGCATACTAAATAAAGCACAGGAGAATTTTATCATGGAAATTGTAATTGCAGTTATTGTTATTGGATTGCTTGGATATTGGGCTTATACCAATTTTAACAAAGAAAAACCCGATGGGTCACATGTTTTGGACACGTTTACCAAACCGACAGAAGTTGCACCACCTGCACCGGCACCTGTTGCTGAACCAGTAAAAGTAGAAGCAGTGGCTCCGGCTGTGAAGAAACCACGAGCACCTGCCAAGCCCAGGGCAAAAAAACCTCCTACAGTCTAAGCAAAGCCCCGTAAGGGGCTTTTTTGTTCCATTATAAATATATGATGGTCACCAAAAGAAAACCCAGACAAGTTGCCCCGCCCCCTCCACCGCCACCAGCAGATAAAAAAGTACACACTGCTGGATTGGGCGTAGTGCTGATTTTGCTGACCAACTATCAAGCCGAAGTCAAACAGGTTGTACAGGCCATAATCAAAAGCATAACATGAAATATATCAATCAAATACTTGAATACCGCCGAACTCCGTTCGTCCT
>CAIMTR010000484.1 GCA_903844415.1 uncultured Gammaproteobacteria bacterium | reverse complement strand
TGGACGAACTGAAGGATGTTCAACATTCAAAATCTGACCAGAGAGCGCCTATCGTTGTTTTTAGTGCGCACGGTGTATCCACGGCAGTAAAAAAAGAAGCAGATATATTGGGATTGAAAATATTTGACGCCACGTGTCCTCTGGTAACAAAAGTTCATATGGAAGTGCAGAGTTACAGTCGTACTGGGGAAGAATGCATACTCATTGGCCATGCCTTTCATCCAGAAGTAGAAGGTACTATGGGGCAGTTTGATGCCAGTTACGGAGGCAGGATTTATCTGGTAGAAGAAGAGAGTGATGTTTGGAAGTTGGAAATCAAGGATGCGGATCACCTGGCTTTTGTTACACAAACAACATTGTCGATGGATGACACTGCACGCATTGTCGGAGCTTTGAAAAAACGCTTCCCAGCCATCAAAGGTCCACGCAAAAACGATATTTGTTACGCCACCCAAAATCGTCAGGATGCTGTCAAGCAATTGGCGCTTGAAACACAATTGGTGTTGGTTGTTGGTTCTCCAAACAGTTCAAATTCCAACCGATTGAAAGAATTGGCGCAACGCAGCAATTGTGAATCCTACTTGATAGATCATGCCGAAGAAATTCAGCAGGAATGGCTTCTTAACAAATCGAGAGTTGGTGTTACCGCAGGTGCTTCTGCGCCGGAAGTGCTGGTAAAAAAAGTTATCGATCGTTTAATCTCACTCGGTGGTCAGCTGCCACAAGAGATGAAAGGTGTTGAAGAAACTATAGTCTTCTCCATGCCCAAAGAATTGCGACTCAACTAAATTCCTCATTTATTTCTCGCTGTCTGTAAAATTGTCCTATACTGAAAATGCACTATAGATGTCTTCATGCGTGCAGCTGGAGACAAATAAATAGGAATTTCGACGTGTATTTTTACAAGATTAGCCCGCTATCACCCGGCTTCACCTTAATAGAAGTATTAATATCTCTATTCATTCTGACGTTAGGGATGCTCGGTATGACTGCCCTGCAGAATGAGGCATTACAATATAATCATCTTGCCTTGCTTGATTCTCAGGCTCAGTTTTTGCTTGCTGATATGACTGAACGAATTCGCGCAAATAGAGGCAACAATTCCTATGCAATCACCTATTTACAAGAGCCACAGTCGGCCGGAGACAATTGTGAAGAGCAAACTTGTAACTCCGACGAAATGGCATTGTGGGATATAAACCAATGGCGTGAAAAAGTTAACAGCGAAGCCTATTTGCCTCAAGGTCAAAGCCAGATACTGTTTAACCCAGAGACCCGAATTTATATGGTTTCAATTCGTTACCACAGGTCTATGTCTGGAAATTTTGATAGCTCCTCCGGTCAGGCAATGGTTTCTGTAACAACTAGGATTTAGTAGAGATGTTCTCTAAATCTGCTTTAAACCAACTGCACTACGGCTTTACTTTAGTTGAAATGATGGTGTCGATCGCTCTGAGCGTAACCATTATGAGCGGCGTAGTGCAGATGCTGGTATTCAACAAAAATATTTTCATAATGGAACATGAACTGGCCACTATCCAGGAAAACGCCCGTTATGTTGTAAGAATTCTTGCTGATGAAATTCACATGGCGGGCTTTACTGGCTGTAATTCACAGGCCTTGAGTTACGCCAACTCAGTCAAAGGTAGCTCGGGAAACTGGTACCTGGCTGGAGCAGGCATACAAGGATTTGACTATAAAGCTGGCAGAAAAAGTTTCCCCAAAGAATTTCGAGCAGATATTTTGCCTAACACAGATGCCATAGTTATTCGCAGAGGGGATGCTTCCGGACTGCGACTAACAAGTATGCAGAATATTGCATCAGCAGTAATTCCATTGGCCAGTAGGCATCCCTACAAAAGTGGGCAGATCATGATGATCACCACACCAGACTGCCAACAAGTTGGCGTATTTCAGCTAAGCGGGCCCGGCAATGCCAGCAACACCGCCACTAGTATGGAGCATGCTGCCGGATCATCTACTCAGGGAAACTGCACTAGCAATTTAGCGGGAAATTTTTCTTGTAATTCTTTGGCTGCTTCCTTGGCATTAGATTACCCATCGGGTTCAAATTTAATGGCGTTGAGCAGCGCGGCTTATTATGTGGGCGTTTCCAGTAATGATGCTGGTGTGCCAACTCTGCATCGGGAGAGACTTTTGCTAAATACCAATACGCATACAATTTACACAGCTGCAGAGGAGCTTGTTCAGGGTGTGGAATACATGCAGATTTTGTATGGATTTGATGCTGATAACAATGACAATATTCCTGATATTTATGTTGGGGCTGATTATCCTGGTCTACATTGGGACAAAGTAAAAAGTGTTCGTTTGGCACTGAGGTTGCGTTCAGCATTGCCTGTTTATAACAAAAAGGTCAATTACCCTGAGTTTGAACAAATTAAAGGTTCGGATGGGTCAGATCGATTCATGCGTCAACTTGTCGAAACCACCATCACTCTCAGAAATTAAAAAAGGCAGCATGGATGCCAAATTTTAAAAAAACAAATTTGTGCGGCAATCAAAGAGGCATGTTGCTTATAGTTGCCTTATTGATGCTGTTGTTGGTCAGCATGATAGCTGTGTCCACCATGGATACCACTGGTCTGGAAATGCAAATGTCCAGCAACAACCGCTTACACCAGCAGGTTTTCGAAGCTGCAGAATTTGTTTTGTCTTCGGTAGAAGACACCCTGATCAAAGCTGGTAATTTCTCTGAAAACAGTCTCAATGATACCAACTGTGTTCTTGTATGTTTCAAATCGAATTGTGCCAAAGGGTTTTGTTTTAGTGGAAGTTCTGCCACTCTCTGGGATGCCTGCAATCTTAATAAGACTTCTGCTGAGCCGTATTTTTCTTTATCACAGTGGGCTGAGGGTAGTGGCGGCTATCAAATCTTGCAAGTGCCTGAGACTGACATCATCACTAAATACATTGTTGAATACTGGTGTTTTACAGCGAAAAATCCAGCCGAGCCTTTGGCTGAAACCAACAAAGCAAACCGCTATCGAATCATCGCCTTTGTCACTATTGCAGATAGTCATGCTCAAATTATGTTACGTAGTACTATAAAGATTGCAGCTGCTGGAGAAGGAAAAAGGATAACGTGGGAACAGCTGGATAATCCGATTTAGAAAGGGTAGTACATGGAGTGTAGTTATGTGCTTTAAGAATCTCAATTCAAAAGGATTTACCCTGTTAGAAATCCTATTAGTTTTCCTTGTTGTTGGGATAGTGGCAGCTTTAGCGCTCCCTACTTATCGTGACATTATCCTGAAGGCAAACCGATCAGATGCGATAATTTCGTTGCTGAGGCTTTCAACGTTGTCGGAGCAGTTCTACTTGAGTCATAACAAATATGCGGATGATTTTTCTGAATTGATTACAGGCGTAAAATCTGGTGAATTCTATATAAGCGAAGGGGGGCATTATTCAATTATGTATGCCAGTACTTCCGAGGGTGTTGGCTGGAACTTGGTTGCGACGGCAATTGGAGAGCAGGCAAAAGATATTGATTGTGCCAAACTTACTATGAGCAGTTTGGGAGTAAAGTCAGCTCTGAATAAAAATGATGATCTAAACTCCTTGTGCTGGTTGTGAATTAACATGTTTTTTATGAGCTAAAAATTGTGACAGATC
>CAIMTR010000483.1 GCA_903844415.1 uncultured Gammaproteobacteria bacterium | reverse complement strand
GCCAGGACCGCTATCGAGGTGGCCCTGCTGAGCAAGAACTCTACGATCGGATTTCCTATGATAGAGAACTCACAATTACTTTTGTCGGTGATAATTACCTGTTCATTTATGCTGATAATTTTGAGCGACCTGTATACACCGACAATCGTAGCCGCTCAGTCAGTTTGAATGCGCTAAATGCACAAGAAGATTTTTCATTTGCACATTGGGAAGATGGCTTATTGTTGGTAGAAGCCAGACCAAGGGATGGTGGATTTGCGGATGAAACATACAGTCTTATCAACAACGATACGCAATTACAGATTAAGTTATTCATTCAACCGGAAGGCTTTCAAGTACCCATCGAGCTGACCAGAATATTCGATCGGCTGCCCGCTCCTTAAATTAGGTAGTCTCTAGGTTTGAGTTTGCTGGTTCTTGCATACGAGTGATCATCGTGGCTGTTTTACGACTGCGTCGCGACTGCTTGACGACTGCTTGACATTGCAGAACTCATCGGCATGGAAGATGATCAGAGCCACATGGATGTTTTCAAGCGTGTTCCTCAGCCATCCAGCCCCCCAGTCCCTATAATTTCAGATTCCGATGCTAGCTAGTAGCCAACTCTTTACAGCAATACTAACCAGCTTGTAGCTGATTTATTGACAGCAATACCGCCAATATAGATGAAGGTAAAAATAGCCAGAAAAAAACATGTAATCCTTATTATTTTGGTGCGACCCCTATTGAGGGCAATGCCTACAAACAATAGATAAAACATTAACAAAGTGATTTTAGTTGTTAGCCATAATTGATTGAATAAACCAAAATTTACCATGAATGCCATGGTCGCCCCACTCAACAGAAAAAAACTATCAATGATATGCGGGGTAATCAGAATGGCTTTGTGCGTTTGCCACTTGGATTCAATCACCATCAAATAGGCGCGCAACAAAAAACCCGTGAAACTAAGCAAGGCGAACATCATGTGAATAGTTTTGATAGTCAAATACATATAATTATTCAGCCGGGCAATTGAGTGAGTACTATAGGGGTGGCAGGAGAGTGATAATGTTATTCAAATTCTACAGCAGCTGGCTGCTGCAATATCCGAGAACTCAGCAATGCATCACACTGTTCCTTGACTTGAAACCAGGGACTGAAGGCCAGATGCATATCCAGAAAATTGATCAACAAAGCGGTGCCACCGGGAAAGCCGCTAATAAAAACAGGGGTATCAGTCATGAAACCAGCAGTCCATAAAATTATGGCTACAGTATACCCAAGGACAGCATAAATCGTAGGGAAATAATTGCTTCAGGGACAAAGCTGTTGTGGTAAATTAGCTGCGTTTTATTTGCAGGTTCGACTGCATTTATACAATCCACTTTTAATATCTACAGTTAACGGAAGTACAGCAACTCATGACAAAACCTTGCCGGGCTCCAGACCCTAACACTAAAACTCCCTCATTTAAATTACCGCGTAATGCCACTGATGCGCATTGTCATATTTTTGGTCCCCGCAGCCCAATATCCCTTTGCTGCTGATCGAACTTATACACCGCCGGATGCCGGTGTCGACCTTTTCATTGCCTTGCAAAAAAAGCTGGGGCTTAGTCGCGCCGTACTGGTTAATGCCAGTTGTCATGGCGTAAACAACGCTCCCATTATTGATGCCATTGCTGCCAGTGGCGGTACCTTTCGCGGTGTCGCTAATATCGACAGTACTTTCGATGAAAAAGCGATTGCTGATCTCGATAGCAAAGGTATTCGGGGCTGCCGCTTCAATTTTGTTAAACATCTGGGTGGTGTGCCCGACATGAATGAGTTTCATCTCATCGTAAATCGTATCAAACAATTTAAATGGCATGTGGTAATGCATTTTGATGCCATTGACCTGGTCGCTCATAAAGACCTGCTTGATAACTTGCCCATCCCTTACGTAATTGATCATATGGGCCGTGTGCCAACCAAAGACGGCCTTGAGCAACAACCTTTTAAGATTTTGCTCGAATTTGCCAAACGCGATAATTGCTGGGTGAAAGTATGTGGGGCCGAACGCATCTCTTCGGCAGGCCCGCCTTTTACTGATGCCATACCTTTTGCCAAAGCACTGATCCAGCTAGCACCGGATCGTGTGCTCTGGGGTACAGATTGGCCCCATCCAAACATTAAAGAACATATGCCCAATGATGGTGATTTGGTGGATCTCATCCCACTGAT
>CAIMTR010000482.1 GCA_903844415.1 uncultured Gammaproteobacteria bacterium | reverse complement strand
TGGCTTGTAATTCTTCAGGGGTACATGAAGGAGCGGTAAATGGATGATGTACTGAAGTAACATTACCTTCTTTATCTTGTTCAAACATCGGGAAATCGACAACCCAAAGCGGCGCCCAAGATACCTGCTGTAGCTTTAAATCCAACCCTATTTTTACTCGCAAAGCTGCCAAAGCATCGTTAACCACTTTGGTTTTATCTGCACCAAAGAAAATAATGTCACCCGTGGCTGCACCACAACGCGCCAATACTTCTTGCACAACTTTCTCAGGCATGAATTTAAGTATGGGTGATTGCAATCCATTAAGGCCACCTGCCAAGTCATTTACTTTTATCCAGGCCAAACCTTTGGCACCGTATAGTGCGATAAAGGTGGTGTAGTCATCTATTTGTTTGCGAGTAAGTACAGAACCGCCCGGCACTTTCAGGGCAACCACTCTGCTGGCAGAATCGTTGGCAGGGGTATTAAACACCTTAAATTCCACAGTTCTCATTAAATCTGCTATATCGACGAATTCCATCGTGAACCGCAGATCAGGTCTGTCTATCCCAAAACGTCGGACGGATTCCAAATAGGTCATGCGCGGAAATTCAGGTAACTCCACCCCCAGATGTTTAGTGAACACTTGGCGGATCATAGTTTCAGTTATTGCCATGATGTCCTCTTCGGACATAAACGATGTTTCTATATCAATTTGAGTAAACTCAGGTTGCCGATCAGCACGCAAATCTTCATCACGAAAACATTTGGCAATTTGATAATAACGATCCAGCCCTGCCACCATTAAAAGTTGCTTAAATAACTGGGGAGATTGGGGCAAAGCAAAAAATTTGCCCGGATGAGTCCGACTTGGCACCAGATAATCACGCGCACCTTCAGGAGTAGCGCGAGTTAGGATTGGCGTTTCAACATCTAGAAATCCATTGGTATCCAAAAAATTACGCACGGTACTGGTGACTTGCGAACGCAGGCGCAGGCGGTTAAGCATGTCTGGGCGACGTAAATCCACAAACCGGTTACGCAAGCGTACATCTTCACCTGCTAGCGTATGTTCATCTAGTTGGAAAGGAGGGGTTTCCGCTGTATTTAGAATTTCGAGATCCGTGCACAACACCTCTATTTTGCCAGAAGCTTTCTCAAGGTTTTCTGTACCTTGGGGCCTCGCACGCACCAAACCAACGATTTTCACCACAAACTCACTGCGAACTTGTTCTGCGCGAAAGAAACTTTCTGCTGTATCTGGATCAATCACAACCTGAGCGATGCCGTCACGATCTCGTATATCAAGGAAAATCACACCACCGTGATCACGACGGCGATGTACCCAGCCACAAAGTGTTGTAGTTTGACCGATGTGGTCTACATTGAGGGCACCACAATAATGGGTTCGCATAGCTTAGTCCTGCTTGGTAATGACGTAGTTAAACAATTGTTGAATGTTGTTGGCCATTTTATTCAAACCTAATAAAAATATTGCGGCAACAGACAACTGCAGATTTTCTATTTGGTGGAGTGATCTGTCGCAGACTTATTGTCTTTTTTAGGTGGGTTTTCGCCTTTGCGTTCGACATTACCCACTTTTTTCTCAACCGTTTTATCATTTTTAGCTGAATCCGGCTTATTTGATGCACTTGATTCCTTTGTATTATTGCTGTTACCCGAGCCAGCAACAGAAGCACTAACATCAGAGCTACTCGTCTTGGTTTCTCCGGTATTTTTGCTGGTGTTGTCTTCAGCGCCAACACTAGTACTTTCGCCAGCTCCATTTTTCTTAGTACCTGTTTTGAAATCAGTCTCGTACCAACCTGATCCCTTTAAACGGAAACTACTCGCCGAAATCAGTTTTACCAATGATGGATTGCCGCACTGAGGGCAATCTATAAGTGCCGGATCGCTCAATTTTTGTATTTTTTCTAGCTTGCCAAGGCATGATTCACAGCGATATTCATATATAGGCATATTTAATTACTCAATATTTCTGCATGTGGGGTTGTTTTAGGGCATTTTTTTATTAGATGCGCTACAACAATACAAACAGTTCGCGCAACCAGATGTTTGCAGGGGGTTGGTAAAAAGCGCGGCATTGTAACTTATTTCCTTTTTTTACCCACATCAACTTATTCAACTTGTACAGTCTTTTTCAGACATTAGTTACAAAAATATATTGATTTA
>CAIMTR010000481.1 GCA_903844415.1 uncultured Gammaproteobacteria bacterium | reverse complement strand
GACTAGAAGAGTTGAGGTGATCACCTTCTTCACCATTTATGGAAATCATCGCTACTTCTTTAGAAAGGTTTTCTTCTTTGTTTTTTAGTTCTACCCCGTCGCTAATCTGACTATAGATTGAGGATGATTGATCTCCAAGCTCTTGATTAGATAACAACCCGTCATTGTCTTGGTCGTTAAATTGTAAGCTACTGATAGGAACTGAAACCGCCAGGTAGGCATAGGTCCCACTTATATTGAGAATGCCATTTTGTGCGCTCATTAGATGCGCATGCGCATCAAAGGTAAGCATCAATGCTATATAACCTAAAATAAATTTTCGATTTTTAAACCTGGCACTTGTAATCATTAGCCCTCGCGGCATAAGTGAAGCTTATTAAGGGTTGATGGGAGCACTAGGCGGGCGGAGGAGCACCTGGCGGGGGAGCACCTGGCGGGGGAGCACCAGGCGGAGGAGCACCAGGCGGGGGAGCACCAGGTAATACGGCAGATGCTTTCCCCAAAGCACAGCGCTGAACAAATGGATATGAATCTGTTATGTAGTAATGGTAAATCCCATTGGGAAACTCAGGTGTTATTGCAAAACGCCCATTACACTGGTCTAGATCTCCACTGTCGGCTGCGTATTCCCAATCCTGAGTAAAAGACCCCATCGGAAAAAGATTTGCATTGGGTCGGCCTATATCTGGGGTTGATTTCAACCTATAGCTGCTTTTTATTACTTTTAGTCCGGAATTTTTTTCAGTTGGGGTCTTGTATCCATAACGGGCATAAATAGGAAACCCGTCTCTTGCCCAACCCACTAAAGTAATGCTCGCAGTTCCATTAGGACCAATCTGTGAGATTAAGCCGTTTGGCATTCCGTGGTAATGGTATTGACCATTTGGTTGTACATGACCATTATTTTCGTCTACTCCAAAATCGAAAACCCAGCCACCTACTCCGCCAGGCAAAGCTTCCATGGACCAAGGTCCGCCACCGCCTGCATAGTCACAGCCGACTCTCACACTAGATGCAGAACTTAGGCATGTTCCAGCAGTACCTGGGTCGAATTTAACACCATTAATTGCATAGCCAGGGGGCTGCCCTCGGCCAGTACTCTCGCCCTCGCTAGCGATGACCGGGGTTAGCGGCAGGGTTTCAGCTATTGATTGAGCAGAGATTGCAGTTGCAAAAATGCCGTTCATGACCGAATGGTTTGGCACTCCATTTGCAGATAGAACTCGGCTATCTTTAGTGCTATCGCATGTCCATTTATAGTTATAAGGCAGCGTTTGATTAAAAGACAAAAGATTGTGGCGATAGACCAGCAATTGATTACCACTTTGGTCAATATTGCAGAACACTCCGCCAGTGAATGAATTTTTAGATGAAGTACCTAAGGACAGTATTTCCGCAACTGTTAGAACTACGTTGTAGTAGCGCTTTCCATAAGCAGTAACTTGAGAAACATTAAGTTGCTTTTTACTAGAATTGTAAATATCAGATGCAAATGTTGACTCTGAGCTGCCTATACTCAAAACATCTCCTACTTTTATTACTACATTTTTATATGTGTCAGTGCCTACCACCACAGAGGGAATAGAAAGTTGGCCGGTTTTTTCATCATAAACATCAGCAGAATGAGCACTTAACGTAATAAGAAATAATGTTGAAGCAAGAAGCTTAGTAATAAATCTAGATGTTAATAAGTTCATATCAGGTTATTTTATATAGACAATAAAACAGCAATATTACATAAAATGTCGCGCCTTGCGTTAGCCTAAGAGACATAACCCTCTAATTAAAAAGCACCGGACTTTGGCGTTCAATCCATCCCTAAGAGAAGATTGGACGTGAATAAACGACTTACAAAATAACTGGTCATTGGCTTCCTGAAAGAGCTGCACCTTAAGAAGCACGGCGTTTGCAAGGCCAGCTACTATCTGCAGCGCAGCAAGTTCGGTGGCATAGGCGTGCAAAAGGCCAAGTGACTGAAGGAGTTGGAGAGCGAGAACACTAAGATCAAGAAGCTGTTGACTGAGTCTTTGCTTAAATCTCAGATCAAGAAAGAGACACTTCGAAAAAAGTGGTGACCATACCGGAGCGACGGGAATTGGTACGGTTCATGACTGGCAAAGGATTAAGCAGTAGCTGCTGCGAGCTGCCAAGGTCCAACATACCGTGATTGATGCTTCTGATGTTCCTCGATCGAGGCTGGAATATTACTCACTGAAAGGTTATTGTTTCAACTAAACCGTTATTTTAAGGAGCACTTCAATGCTCAAGCTGAAACAACAAGCACAACAGGGTTTTACCCTTATCGAATTAATGATCGTTATTGCGATTATCGGTATTCTGGCAGCAGTAGCACTGCCTGCTTACCAAAATTATACGATTCGCGCCAGAGCCTCTGAACTGATCTTGGCCGCATCTGTGGGCAAACAAATGGTTACCGAATTTGCCATTCTTAATGGCCGTCTTCCTTCCGGCGGTACGCCGGAGGTCGTTATCCCTGACATAACTGCTGGTATGGTCTTAAGTTCTATTATAACTACAAGTGGAGACGTTGTTATTTATGGCCACCCAGGGGCATTGGGTTTGCCTGAAGGTGAGTGGATAGTGGTTGTAATGAAGCCTACTTTAGAAGATAACGGCACTGTTAGCTGGGTGTGTCAGTCTTCGAATAGGGCGGAGCTAGGGGAGGGGCAGATCGGTCAGATCCAGCCTAGCCCCTATATGCCAGCTAGCTGCCAAGAAGCTGCAACATACGGAGATTGATGCTTCTGATGTTCCTCTATCGAGTCTGGATTATTATTGACTGAAAGGTTATTGTTGCAACTGCCGCACGCACGTCGATAAAAACACGGCTCCGGCCGGAACCATGTGTAACCTTACTTAGCTGCCAGCTGCCAAGAAGGTAACTAAACTGTTATTTTAAGGAGCACTTCGATGCTAAAGCTGAAACAACAAGCACAACAGGGTTTTACCCTTATCGAATTAATGATCGTCATTGCGATTATCGGTATTCTGGCTGCAGTAGCGCTGCCTGCTTACCAAAATTATACAATTCGCGCCAAAGCCTCTGAACTGATCTTGGCCGCATCTGTGGGCAAACAAATG
>CAIMTR010000480.1 GCA_903844415.1 uncultured Gammaproteobacteria bacterium | reverse complement strand
ACAAATAATAGTAGTGAATAAAAGCAACTGCTTAGGGAAGGAGCAACCTGTTACTGGCACTTATGAAAAGTTGTTTAAGTTCAGCATAAGTTTGAACTGACGGAAACTGGGGAAATTCCGCGCTTACTTTTGAAGGTGCGTGGAATAAAAAACCTGCATCAGCCGCGCCCAGCATATTGATGTCATTGTAGGAATCCCCCGCCGCAAGCACACGATAATTCAAACTTTTAAATGCTTGCACTGCATGCTGTTTGGGATTTGTCTGACGCAACAGGTAATTGACTATCTGTCCTTCCTCATTTATTTCAAGCCGATGGCACAGCAAAAGTGGATTACCTAAAAGAGGCATCAATGGTTGGGCAAATTCGTAATAGGTATCAGATAAAATAACAATTTGAAAATGCAAGCGTAACCAGGTTACGAATTCTACTGCTCCAGGCATGGGCTCAATCTTAGCGATAACATCTTGAATTTCGCGTATCCCCAGCTTATTGGTTGCCAATATCTGTAACCGATAACGCATCAAGGCATCATAATCAGGCATATCACGCGTAGTAAGGCATAATTCTTTTATGCCGGTATGCTCAGAAAACTTGATCCATATTTCGGGGATCAACACTCCTTCCAGATCGAGACAAGCCAGCTCCATTTTTACACTCCAAAATAATTAATTACTGGCGATCAAACATAGCTAAAAAAAATGCGGCATTGTCAGACATTACGGTTGTTTTATATTGGCAATACCGCTGGGAACATGACCAGTCGCAACATGTTCACGAGTAGATTCACAATGCCCCTGTTGGTCATCGAAGAAAACATCTGCATCGTAGGCTTGTAAAAAAACGCCTTTATCCTGCCCACCCAGAAATAGGGATTCATCGATCTTGATATCCCATGCGCGTAAGGTTCTTACTACTCTCTCATGAGCGGGCGCAGACCGCGCAGTCACCAGACAAGTACGAATAGGAGAAGTGTCTTCAGAAAATTCTTTTTGTAATTTCTGCAGCGCAGCCAAAAATGGTTTAAAAGGTCCTCCACTAAGAGGGTTTTTGGCTGCAGCTCTTTCACTACGAGTAAATTCATCAAGGCCCTGGGCCTTATAAACTCTTTCTGCTTCGTCCGAAAACAACACTGCATCTCCATCAAAGGCAAAACGCAACTTCCAATCTTCTTTGTTGGCTTGCTTAGAAGGCATGATAGTCGCAGCAGCGATGCCATAATCAAGAGCTTGGCGGACATCAGATGCATTAGTTGATAGAAATAGATGACTGTTGAAGGCACTAATATAACGGTAAGGGCTCGAGCCACCACAAAAAGCTGCTTTAGATATATTTAAACCATGATGCTCTATGGAATTGAATATCCGTAAACCAGTATCGGCTGTATTACGAGACAACAGAATAACTTCGACTCTGGCCTGATCCAGCATCTGATTTATATTGAGTAATTTTTTAACTAACAGAAAAGCGTCTCCAGGAGATAGAGGCTCATCTTCATGTTCAATCTGGTACTTTCGATAAGCGACAACCCCTTGCTCTTCATATACCTGATGGCTGGCATCCAGATTAAAAAGGGCTCGCGAAGAAATGGCTACAACAAGTTTATTGTTATCGGTATTCATGTTGGATTTTGCTGATCTAATTACCTAACTCTAAGACTGACATACTACCCCAGTTCCACGCAGGCCACAGTAGCCATTCGGATTCTTGGCGAGGTACTGTTGGTGGTAGTCTTGAGCATAATAAAAAGGGCCGACTGCAGCAATTTCCGTGGTGATGCTGCCTAGTCCAACTTTATTAAGAGCCGCCTGATACAAATTTCTAGACCCTTCTGCCTGGCCAAATTGTTGGTTATTTGTTGTATATATTACAGATCGGTATTGAGTGCCTTGATCATTGCCTTGTCGCATACCTTGGGTGGGATTGTGTGCTTCCCAAAATTTTTGAAGTAAAGTCTTGTATGCAATAAGAGATGGATCAAACACAACTAATACCACTTCGGCATGTCCTGTTTGTCCACTACAAACATCGTCATAAGTTGGGTGAGCAGTATAACCACCCGCATATCCCACAGCAGTTGAATAAACTCCTTGTAGTTGCCAGAACATTCGCTCTGCACCCCAAAAACAACCCAAACCAAAAATAGCTTGTTTAAGAGCGGTTGGAAATGGTTCTACCAAGCTAGTTCCATTTACATAATGGGTAGTAGTAACCACTGTAGGAACACTTCGGTTTGGTAAAATAAGAGATGACGTCATAAATAGCCCGTTTTTATAATTAGTGCTTCAATTTAGATTTTAAAGCTAACTAAGTGCTGCCTGACAAATAGCTAGATATTGTTTTATTACTGTCTCTATCCCCTGCTCGATACACTCAACCGTTAAGGCATGACCAATGGAAACTTCTTGTATACCTGGGATTTCCAAAAATTTTTTTAAATTTTGCAAACTTAAATCATGACCTGCATTGACACCTATTGCCAATTCCTGAGCGCGTAATGTCGCTAGTCTATATTTTTTAAATACACGTGTTTTTTCAATAGTAACGAATGCTTTAGCAAATGCTTCTGTATAAAGCTCTATGCGATCAGTGCCAGCTCGTGCGGCAAGTTCTACCTGTTCTATATCAGGGTCAAGAAAAACCGCAACACGCACAGAATCTTGTTTGATTAGAGCAATAACATCAGTCAGGTAAGATCGGTGTTGATGAAAATCCCAGCCATGGTCAGAGGTCAGTTGAGAATCAGCATCTGGCACCAAAGTGCATTGGTGTGGTTGGGTATCTTTTATCAACTGCAAAAAATGTTCTGATGGAAACCCTTCAATATTCAATTCGACCTTGGGGTGCTTTTGCAAAAAACTGGCCAGATCATAGGCATCCTGGCGACGGATATGGCGTTCGTCTGGGCGCGGATGAATGGTGATGCCCTGTACGCCCAACTCTATAAATCGTTCGGCAAAGTGCAACAAGTCAGGATAGTTACGTCCCCTAGAATTACGCAATAGTGCAAGTTTATTAAGATTAACGCTAAGAGAAGTCATGATCCTTTTAGCCATCGTTGATGGCGATACTAGAAATTATTAAGACGAAGGTTAGATCTATAGATCAAATAAAGTATGAGTATATGGGTAGTTGATGCTAGTCTACATGAGTGGTGAACGTAAAAAAACGAATCACTTCATATAAATTAGAAATCAAATACTCCTATAAAGAAAACACTCAAATACCAAAGATATTTACAGAGCATAGGTCAAGCATTAATACCCAAGAAATTTACTTAAAGAGAAAATGACTTAGCAATAAATAAAAAAATTATCTGAGCATTACCACTTGGTAGACGTATCTTTGTAAGCGCCTCAATGTCCTTTTGAAAAAAAAGTTTTTTATCATAACAACGGCGGGCTATACCCGCCGTTTTTTTATCTGGCTAATAGGCTAACCTTCTAGTT
>CAIMTR010000479.1 GCA_903844415.1 uncultured Gammaproteobacteria bacterium | reverse complement strand
GTCTCCACCCCTACAACCCATCCCGTGCTCAACAATAGCAGTGGCTGGGCCAATATCAATGTGCGAGTCTTACCCTTCGAGATCACTGCCGCAGATCGTGTGCTGATTGCGCAGAGTGCCAACAGCCCAGTATTGATCGAACGCGCCATCGGCGCCGGTCGCTTAATGTTGTTTACTTCCAGCCTCGACAACTCTACTTCCGACTTGCCGGTCAAGCCGGTGTTTGTGAGTTTCATCAGTGAGGTAGCGCAATACCTTTCCAACGAAAAACTGCTGGTCAAGGAACAACTTGCCGACAGCTTTCTGCAATTGACCCAAACAGGTGGCTCCTCTGGCCAAGTCGTTGATCCTGACGGCGAAAACTTATTGTCACTGGCCGATACCACCCAGGATCAAGATGTGCAGTTAAGCAAAACGGGCTATTATCAGGTCTATACTCCCGCCGGACAGGTGTTGGTAGCTGTCAACCCCGACCTGCGCGAATCTGATCTCACCCTGATGCCCGTGCAAACTTTGCAAAACTGGCAGAATATTGTGGCAGGCACCGCCACCAGCGATATCAATACAACTTCCGCTGCCGCATTAGCAGCAGATGACTTTGAAGAAATAGAAGTGTGGCGCTGGTTTTTGATTCTGCTTGCCATAATGGTGTTGGCAGAATCATTGCTCGGCAATCGTTATCTGCATCTCAAGACAGGTTCTTTCTGATGAACACATCCAGACAGCTTGATCTCTATCTCCAAGCCTTCAGGGCACGACTACGCAAACTCGCCTTGATGAGAGGCGCGGCGGCTACTGCCGTTGTCTTCCTAGTAGTTGCCACGGTTGGCGCCTGGTTTTCGGCTGAGAGTGGCTTTGCCAGTATCACCACCAATGTGTTCCGGATTTTTTTGGTGCTAGCACTAGCTGCTGTCATTACCAAGCTTGTACTGGGTCCGTTGCAACGCATTAAAAATGGTATCAGTGACCAGGTGGAACAACGTGTTCCCGCGTTTAATGGCCGCATTGAAACCTATAGCCAGATGTCTGCCAGCAACAATCCTTTTATCGATTTATTAGCGGAAGATGCCCTCAAGATCAGCGCTGTGCATCCGGTCGAACAGCGCATCACCGCAGTGGAAATCAACAAGGCTGGCGCAGTACTGGCCGGCTCTGCACTGGTATTAATTTATCTGCTGATCGCAGGACCTGGCTTTTTGAATTATTCCCTACGCAACTTGCTGGCTGGCTGGGCCTTCAACGATTTGCTGCCGCCACAATCTATTGTGGTTACACCCGGCGATGAAAGTGTACGGCGCGGCGCCAATGTACGCATCACTTCAGTAATGGAAGGTTTTGCTCCCGATGAAGCAATAATTAATTTAAAAAATACCGATGGCGAATGGGAAACCGTCGCCATGGTTCAAGGCCCACTCGGCTTTGAGTTCACTTTTTTCTCCATGCAGCAAGGCATGAGTTACTACATCAGTTCGACTGGGCTACGCAGTCCCGAATATCTGATCAATGTAGTGGATGTACCGAACATTGAAAATCTGTCACTGACTTACCACTATCCCGAGTGGACCGAGCGCGATCCCGAAACATTTAGTCAAGGTGACATCAACACCCTGAGTGAAACACGCGTTGAACTTACCGTTACTACTTCGGCACCACTGGGCGTGGGCGAATTAATCCTCAACAGCACCAGTCAAGATATGCGTTTGAACGGCAATCAAGCCACGGGCGAATTCACCGTAATGGCCGAAGGGGAATATTACATCGCTGCTATTGTGGGCGGCGAACAAGTACGACTCAGTGATGATTATTTCATTCGAATTACCGCCGATGGCAAACCTGAAATCGAAATCACCCGCCCCGGCGGCGACTACAACGCCAGTAATATTGAAGAAGTGTTGACTCGCATCGAAGCCAAAGACGACTACAACCTGCAAACGGTGGCCTTGCAATATTCTGTTAACGGTGGCGATTGGGAAAAAGTCGACTTTAGTGCAGATCAACGTACAGTCACTGCTGACCATATGTTTATGCTCGAAGACTTGACCACCGTGGCCACCCGCAAAATAGAAGCTAACGTAGGTCAGTTTAATGTGGTGCTGGATGAAGATGCCCTAGCAGAGCCTGTTGTAGAACCTACATCCGCCAACGGTAGTACAGAAACGAATGCCACTACTGAAGTGACCGAGCCCGCGCCAGAACTTATTCCGCTGCAACCGGGCGATATTATTTCTTACTATGCACAGGCCAGCGACCGTGGCAACACGGTGCGTACCGACATGTATTTTATTCAGATTCAGCCTTATACCCGGCGTTATTCCCAGTCACAACTTTCGGGTGGTGGTGGCGGCGGCGGTGGTGGTGGCGGTCAACAACAAGACGAAATTTCCCAGCGTCAGCGCCAAATTATTGTGTCGGCCTGGAACCTGATTCGTGAACAAGCCGAAGACACTACCAACACTCAAGTCGAAATAAATTCTAAATTACTTTCCGAACTACAAACCACGCTGGCTGAACAAGCCAGCACCCTGGCGCAACGTACTCGGGATCGGCAACTGACCGACGCAGACCCGCGTATTGAAGAATTTGTTAACAACATGGAACAAGCGGTGCAGAGTATGCACCCCGCCTCTGAGCGCTTAGCCGTAGTAGAACTGAACGAAGCTATGCAACCGGCACAAGAAGCCCTGCAACATTTGTTGCGTGCCGAATCCATATTCAATGACATCACCCTTCAGCAACAACAAGCCGGTGGCGGTGGTGGTGGCGGTGGTGGTCGCGCCAGTGAAGATTTGGCCGAAATGTTTGAACTTGAAATGGACCGCGAACTTAATCAATACGAGACCGGAGCCAGTGTAAGTCCACAGGCCCAGCAGGAAGAAGCTGCTGACATCATGGATAAATTGGATGAGCTTGCTAAACGTCAGGAACAACTGGCCAACAATTTGAGCAATCAATCCCAGCAACTTACTGAGGCACAGCGTTATCAGCAAGAAATGTTGCGTCGCGAAGCTGAAGAATTACAGGAACGTTTGCAACAATTAACCCGGCAGCAACAACAGCAAGCCAACAATCAGCAGGGACAAGAAGGGCAGCAGGGACAACAAGGTCAACAAGGTCAACAGGGTCAACAGGGTCAACAGGGTCAACAGGGTCAGCAGGGACAACAAGGTCAACAGGGTCAGCAACAAGCTGGCGCTGATGGTCAGCAGCAAGGGCAAGATGGCGAACCCGTGGCACAAAGCGAATTAGAGCGCCGCATGGACAGTGCTATCCGCGCCATGAATCAAACCGCCGAAGGCATGCAAGGCAACATGACTCCCGAGGAGTTGCAACGTGCTGCTGCAGAAGCCCAACGTCAACTCGAAGGCGCAAGCGAGCAGATCGCCCAGGATCAACTGGCTGGTATGCAACAGTCATTCGAGAACATGGCCAACCTCAGTGAGCAAATGTTGCAAGATCAGGAACGCATGGAACAACAATTACAAACGGCGACCGCAACCGCCGTTAAAGAACGCGAAAGTGGCTCAAACCCCAATAGCCGCGGCATGACCTTAACAGAAGAATCTGTTCTTGCTGAGCAAAAACAACAACTCGCTGCCCAGCTGCGCGACTTGCAACAAGACATGATGGATGCCATGCAAAATTTCAGCGATGAAGTACCTCAGGCCAGCAACGAATTGCAACGCGCTACTGACACCGTCACCGAAAATGAGTTACAACAAGCAGTGACTGATGCGGCGCTTTATATCGATGCAGGTTATGGCCTCTATATTGCGGGCAACGAAAGTTCTGTCACCGCTGGTATGCGCGATTTGGCCGAACGCCTAGAGCGTGCCGAGCAACTGGTACAAAATGCAGATGCACCCGGCAACAGTGATCTGGATCGCGCACGCCAACAAGCACAAGATTTAAGAACACAGTTACAACAATTGGCACAAGGTGACCAACCCGGCGCAGGCCAGGCGGCTAGTGATCAACCCGCGCAGCAAGGACAACAAGGTCAAGGTCAGCAAGGACAACAAGGACAACAAGGACAACAAGGTCAAGGACAGCAAGGTGGTGGAAACGGCCAGAACATCGGTGCTTTTGGTGGCGGTCGCAATGGAGGCGCTTGGAATGGCAATTCTGATCTGGATCGTGCTATCAACCTGCCAGAAAATTTCTTCGACAATGTTGGCCAATTCACCCAAAACGCTCGCGCTGCAGTGCAAGAACTGGAGCTGAGCACCGAAGAACTTGCGCAAATGTACGACCTGATCCGGCAACTGGAATTCCAACAGACCAACCGCAACGATACTATTTTGGCGCAGGAATACGGCGACATGTTGGCATTGATTGAACAACTGGAAGTAGGCCTGCAACTGAGCACCGATGCCAACAACCCCAACAACGTACGCACCAGCACCAACGACAAGATCCCAGAAGAATACAAGGATTCTGTAGCTGAATATTTCCGCCGCCTCAGCCGGGAAGAATAACAGGGTAAAGACCGGGGTTTCTCCGATTTAAAATCGTAAGTAACCGTGGTCTTTTCCTAAGTTTTATAATTTTGGAAATGTGATGGAAACTATTGTAATAAGCGGCGCCAATCGCGGCATTGGGTTGGAACTGGCAAAACAATTTTTGAATGCTGGCAATCGCGTTATCGCTGGCTGTCGCAACCCTGCCAATGCCACTGCGTTACGTGCGCTTGCAGGCAACGACCTACTAACCATACTGCCTCTTGATGTAGCAGTTACCCAATCGATCACAACTTTTTGTCAGCAGCTCAGTCACGAAACCATTGCTGTGTTAATTAACAATGCAGGCGTGATGGGCGGCGACAAACAAGGCATGCACGAGATGGATTACGCCGCGTGGGCAACCACGCTGGCAATAAACACCTTTGCCCCTTTTCAACTTGCCACTGCATTGCTGCCCAATCTCAAACGCACCCAACGCCCTAGAATAGTGACGCTTTCCAGTAAAATGGGAGCATTCAATTTGCCTATGCATCACGGGACCTATGCCTACCGCAGCTCAAAAACTGCCGTCAGCAAAGTGATGCAGGTGCTAGCTTGGGAGCTTGAAAGTGAGGGCGTCATTGTTTGTCCTGTGCATCCCGGTTGGGTGCGTACCGATATGGGCGGTGATAAAGCTGATATTTCAGCAGCTGAAAGTGCAGCCGGTCTATTCAACTTGATCAACTCCATGACGATGGAGCATTCAGGACGATTCTGGACTTGGCAAGGTATAGAGCATCCATGGTGAATATCAGTACACCTTATGAAAATTCATTATCTGCAACATGTAGCATTTGAAGGTTTAGGAAATATAGAGCCACACTTGCGCGCGCGTGGCCATGATCTTTCAGGAACACAATTTTTTAACAACCAAACCTTGCCGGATCCTGCAAGTATTGACTGGTTGATTGTGCTGGGTGGACCGATGGGAGTTAGTGATGAGTTGTTATATCCCTGGCTAGCAGCTGAAAAAGTTTTTATTAAAGCAGTAATCTCATCCGGCAAACATGTATTGGGAATTTGCCTAGGGGCACAACTATTAGCGAATGTATTGGGTGCAGCGGTGTATCGAAATGATGTGCGGGAAATTGGTTGGTTCCCCTTGTGCCGCCATGCCGAAACTTCGTCTTCGCGACTGGCTACATTGTTTTCAACAGATACAGAAGTCTTTCATTGGCACAGCGATACGTTCGATTTGCCAAAGGGAGCCATCGCGCTAGCTAGCAGTACTGCTTGTCTTAATCAGGGTTTTATCTGGCAAAACCGGGTAGTGGCCTTGCAGTTTCATCTCGAAACAACACGTAAAAATGTTCAAGATCTAGTTGAACACTGTGGCGATGACTTGGATAATTCAAAGCATGTGCAAAATGCGCAAGAACTACTGGGAACACCAGCTCGGTTCACAGATTTACAAAAACTATTGGTACAAACACTAAATGTTATTGAACAAACTGCTTAAAACAGGGGAAAGACCACGGCCTCCTACACTTTCTTACTGGAGAAATCCTGGTCTATTGTCTATCGCACTATTTTTGGGCAGTACCGTTTACGCTCAAAGCGACCTTGGTATTGCTCAATATAATTCAAGCAACGAATTACTATATCCCGCCAACCTGGATGAATGGATTCAGACCGGTGCCTCATTAGGCGGGGAATACAGCGACAATGCTTTCGACCCTGAAAGTCCTGGCAACATTGGGATAGTGCAAATGGAGCCCACAGCATATCGCTATTTCATGCAGCACCATAGTTATGCTGATGGCACTATGTTTTTGCTTAGCTTCTACAAAGGGGAAGGTAAATCTGAACCGCAGTTGCCCGGGTTTGTGCAAGGCGATCTACTCGCACAGGAAATTCATGTCATCGATAAAGCACGTTTTACCGAAGGACGTGGTTTCTTTTTGTTTCGAACACCAGCGCCGACCAGCAGTGTAAAAGTTGCTGATGGTAGCGAATGTGTTGCTTGTCATAATGAACATGCCGATTTTGATGGCACTTTTTCCCAGTTTTACCCAACTATTCGCGCGCACCTGCAAGATTAATCCTGCTGCTATTTCTTATATGTAAAAAGTAAAAAGGGGTCAGACCCCTTTATTTTTTAATCATAAAACTCAGGTGCCTTCCGCAGTTTTCGATGTCCAATCAAATCATGTTCAATCCAGAGACTTGCATTGTGACGCACAAGAAACGCTTCAAGCTCTACACGTGAAGCGCGTGTCTGTTCAAGACTGAAATCTCTGGTGGGTAGCCTGTCAAGAGTGCGCTCTTCGGGATAATGGTACAAATCCCCAGACAGCACCACGCCCCCTGTAACTGGCAAATTCAGGTAAATAACCTGATGGCCGGCGGAATGCCCTCTTGCTGCCTTGAGTATGACAAGACCATCGCCGAATACGTCATACTCTTCAACATCAACAGAGATGCTCTTACTATCCTTGAGCGCAGCGAAAGTCATAGGCCGACCACTGTCGCTCGCAGGAATTGAAGGAAACATCACCTCTTTTTCTTCAGGACGAACCAGCCAGGTTGCATGCGCAAAAAGATTCGCATTGGCGGAGTGATCCCAATGATAGTGGGACAATGCAAGATGCGTGATATCGCTGGCAGCATAGCCAATCTCTGCCAACTGACCCAATAAAGAGGGCCCTAGTATTACAGGTCGTTCGGCCTTATCCGAACGGATAACTATTTGTCTTGAGCCTGTCCCCTCCATAACTCTCTCACTGTCAGGTACAGCACCAGCTTCCCAAAGTAAAATTCCTTTTGGATGTACTATCAGAAAAGCGGCAAGTGCCAGAGAGGTCGTTTGTACCTCGGATACCTGTAAATTATAATTGTCCGGACTCGATTCAAGTTCGCCACCATCTAAAACATAAAGTCTAAAAGATTTCTCTGCCGTGCTTTGAGCAGTGACGTTCTGGGCGAGGCCTTGAGAGAAAATGCCAAGTGTTGCCAGTATTATCAAAACTCCTCTAAGGCGTTTCAACGCTAGCATAAGCTTTACCTCAATAAGTTTTAATTAAACAAACCTTGATTCTAGTAATACTTTTATTTCAAGCAAATACCATGCGAAGGGACGGTAGCTACCCCTTGAACAGGTTCGGGAGGTTTATTCGCGAGTGAGTTTGAAATCGCCAGTAGCCGAGCCGCGCTTCCAGGTACCACTGAGCGTGCGTTTGGCAGAACCGAGATTCTCGATCTTACCATCGACAACTACTTTCACCGGGCTGCCGGCTTCATCCATGCTCATGGCTTCTAGGTGCACGGTCCAGTTCGATGAGTCAAGTTCGCCTACTTCTATGGTGGCGGCATCCGGAAAACCAGGATTGATGTTGCCGCTGAGCGTGGTGTTGCTCCAGTTCAACTCCAACACGACGTCGCTCCTGGCCTCTGCTGAGCCCCAGTCGCCTAGCCAAATACCTGCTAGAGGATGGCCATGCTGCGCCATGCTGACGGCGGGCAAACAAAGAGAGATGATGAAAGCGAGTCCTGTGGCAAGTGTTGATCGCATACTGTCTCCAGAGGTTACGGAACGATTGGACTAGTACGGTCGATGCCTGAACTACCATCGCCTACCATCAGTTCTTGGGCCAAGTTGCCGTCCTGACAGAGAAACTGGAAAGTCTCCACATCAGGAGTCCAGCGCATTACCATGCCGGTCTTCCATGTGGCGGTATAGGCACCCGGATCGTCCACAATCATCTCGTAGCTCATCGAATTGAAATCGAGGCGGGTAAGGCGTTCGATCAAATGCGCTTGTGTCGTGGTGGGCACACCGTAGGCATCGATCCAGCCGCGCTCATTAAAGCCAACCGTGTCGACGACGAGCGTATCTCCTTCCCAGTGACCAACGGAATGGCCACCGTAGCTAGGATCGAGATCGGTAGGATGCGGGCGGCCGTCCAGATAGATAGTGCGGTACGTATGTGAACCGCCAGTGTGAAAGATGTATATACGTTGTTCTTCCGGAACCTGCACGATGTCGGTACCGTACGGAACCGCCATATTTCGAAAACCGCCCGTTGGCTTGCAGCGTCCATAGGGTTCAATCTCGTGCTCCTGACGATACAGGTAAACCGTTTCTGCCCACGGTTGGAAAGGCACAGCGCTGAACAGCGGCTTCAGGTTCATGGGGTTGCCGCCGTCAGGTCTGCCGCGGTCACGCAGGGCTGTCTGCACTTCTGTTTCTGGAACGATGGAGCGGTAGTCGCCGCGGTTCCACACGCCTAGTTCTCCCTGCGGCGCCTCCAAGCTTACTTCGCCAGAGGGCAGGCGCGGAATAGGGCGCGCAGGCACAGTAGCGCCATCCTGGGCCAGCAGCGGCTGTACCAACGCGCTGCTCAAGATCAACACGGACAAGATCTTTAAGGTTCCAACAGGACGGATTCTCATTGTTATAGCTCCTCGCATAATGCCCAAAAGACGCCCGAATCAGGGCGTCTGACCTTGGCTAGATGCAGCGCCAAGTTTTACCCCAGTAGCGGCCCAAGTTACATTGCGTGCGTTCATACGGGGGCTGCCATCGCGTGCCAGCGAACCTTCGGCGATGATTTCGTCCCCCGTCTTGAGGGTGTCACGATCCCAACCACGGCCACGCACCTGATGCGGAGCCCCCATCTCAAAGCCCCAATTCACCATTTTGCCCTGCTCGTCCTTGACGTTCATGTAGATCCACACGTGAGGATTGGTCCAGGCGATTCTGGTTACGTTGCCCTGAATGGTGACCGGTTTATTGGAGTCGAACTCCGCTGCAAAGGAGTGATGCGCTACAGCGTGGGTGGCGGCTCCCATGAGAGCAAGGCCGCAAACGACAAGTACTGATTTTATGTTTTTCATTGTTAGTCCTCTATTGGCTACAGTTGCATACAATTTTGCCGCGAATCGCTACTGCCGTGATCGGGGCATCAATAACACTACATCAAGCTACGAAACCTGCTTTGCCAGTTTTCTAAGGTCTGTTGTCCTGGCAGTAATAAACCGGAAGCTCCGCGTCCGGCACCCAAACCATGTCCCAGCTGGAGGTCCAGGTTCTGGTGTATGCGCTTGGGTCATCGATAGTAACTTCATAATGCAGCGTGGCCAGATCCGGCCGCGAGAAGCGCTCGATAAGATGCAGCTGCGGTGTATTAGGCAGGCCGCCGTTGGAAAACCAGAAACTGTCGTTGAAGCCGATGGTGTCGATGACCAGTGTGTCGCCTACCCAGCTACCCACCGCGTGGCCCCAGTACAGCGGGTCTTCGGAATTGCCTTCGGGGCGGCCTGTTTGTTCACGACCGTCTAGAAAAATCGTGCGCCAATTTTGATTACCATCGCCCCAGAAATTGCGAATGCGATTGTGGTCGATCTCCTCGAGCAGCCTTACGCCATAGGGGCGCTGGAAAATACGCGGCCCGGCCTGGGTCTTGCAACCGGTAAACATAGGATCGTCCCGCAGGAAATTCTGCTGCCGGTATTTGTAGAGATCCAGTGCCCACGGCTGGAAGGGCGCAACATTGTCGGCATCCTCGATATTGGCCAAGAGTCCGGAACTGTCCATGACCACTTCAACGCCGTCTTCCATTAGTGACGATTTACTCGGAAAATCCCAGTAGCCACCGCCTTGGCCGGCAGGCGCGCCGAGACGCGGATGGCCATCGGGCCAGCGCGGCGTGGGTCCATTGGCGTATACAGGCGGTACAGCCGGGCTAACAGTGAATACGCGCTGGCCGGTGCTTTCCACAATCACGGATTCGCCCCATACCTGGCGACTGTTGTCCCGCGCCGCCATACCTTGAACAGTGATGACATCGCCAGATTTGAGCGTTGACGAAGTCCAGCCGTTACGGCGCAGTTCGAGCGTGTTTTCTAGCTCAACCGCCCAACTGGTGGTGGTGCCGCCAGCCTCTACTTCCACGAAGAGGTGTACATGCGGATTCAGCCAGTCGATCTTTGACACACTCCCGCGCAACTGCATCGGCTTGTCGGGATCGAATTTTGCCTCGGGGACATGATGGGCAGACACCGTGGTGATACTTGTGCAGAGCACAAGAGCCATACCAAGGGCTGGTATTAACCGCTTTAATTTGCCAGCGAACATACTATTGAAGTCTCCCCGGTTGACGATCGATACGAATCGACACAGCATTTTTATTGTTCGTTCTACTGCCTGGTGATACTAAACGTGCCGTGCTCAGCGCCGACATTCCAGCTTCCGGCGAGACTGCGGTTGTAAGTACCAAGATCGTCCAGCTTACCGTCAATGACATAACTCACGGGCTGGCCATTGCTGTTCTGCGCATCCGCTTCGAGGTGCAGTGTCCAGTCGGCCGTATCCACAGTTGCTGTTTTTATCGGTATGGCGTTGGGCCCGGGATTAATCGTTCCAGACAACTTGGTTCCCATCCAATCAAGTACCACCACAACACGCTTCTGCTGGGCTCCATCGAGACCCCAGTCGCCGACCCATACGCCGCTCATTGGATGGCCTTCTTGGGCATGTGCGACGGAAACCAGCAATAAAGCCAGCCAGATTCGGCAGGTGACGCGCAGGGCAGCGTGAAAGTTCATTGGATTGCTCTTGTTGTTATCCCGTGCGGGGACCAGACCCTTGTTGCGGTTGATACTACGAAAACAAGCATCGCATGTCCACAGGTCAAAATTGACAAGATCATGCAACACCTATCCGAATGTTCCAGAAGGAATTGTATATCCTCTTTTTATGTTTTTTTTGCTAGCGTACGGTAAGCACTACTGTCCCTACGTTCGGGCTGTCTGCAATGCCTCCAGCACTCGTTCCTTGCGGAACGGCGCCCTGCGCAACCGAACTCCAGTAGCGTCATAAATCGCATTCGCTACTGCGGCAATCAGCGGTTTGTGGCTCGTCTCGCCGGCGCCATAGTGTGGCAGGTCGGGACGATCCGGGTTGGGATCGCCGTTGACGAGTACGATGTCGATGGCTTCCGGCGTGTCGGAATGGCGTAGGCTGGGGTGTGATACCCAATCGACGCTCGTTACTTTTTCGTTGTCGAACTGCACTTCTTCCCACAGTGCGCGGCTGATGCCATGCAGCATGCCGCACTCAACCGTGTGCTTGAGTCCCATCGGATTGATGGCCAGGCCGCAGTCGTGGGCACAGACCAAGCGTTTGACCCACACATGACCGGTATCGCGGTTTACTTCTACATCGGCGATTACCGCCACTACTGTATTACTGCGGGAGGTGTAAGCGATGCCACGCCCACTCTGTATTGGGCCCGGCTGTTGGGGTTTCGGTGCAGGCCGAGTGTCCCAACCGCCGTAAGCTTCTACCGCCGAACGTAGCACAGCGAGGGAGCGTGCGCGTCGGAATGTATCGTCCTCAAGACTCGCTTCAAGCAGTTCCAGCCGAAACTCGGCCGGATCCCTGCCCGCTGCTGCTGCGAGTTCGTCGATGAAACCCTCGAAGGCAAAGGTAACCTGTGGACCATCTGGATCACGCAGGTTGCCCGTGCGCAATGGCGTCTCCCACGCCATCGGCAGCGACACCACATGTCCTGCCAAGAGCAAATTCGGAATACCATACATTACCGACGGCATTGCGGCAGCACCTGCTGCTGTGCGTTCGGGCCGCCGGCCCATCAGCTGCGCGATCAACACGGTGTCGGGCTCGTTATAACCAATGTGGTTGTAGTCGATGGCGCGTGCCTCGTACTCGAGTGCCACTAGTTTGCCGTTGGTATCCAGGCCACCACGCAGCTTGAAGGCGTAGGCTGGACCTTTGGTATCCCAAGCTGTTTCTTCGTGCCGCATCCACTGCACGCGCACGGGTCTGCCAAGCTCGTTGGCAAGAAAGGCAGCCTCGAAACCGACATCGTCCGACGCTGTGCGGCCGTACACCTGCGGACCATCCATATACACCACACGCACGCGGTCGCGCGGCAGGTCGAGAAACTGTGCAACGCCATTACGCAGGCCGTAAGACTTCATGTCGTTCGAGTAAATCGTCATTTGATTGTTGGATGGATCGGCCAGCGCAAAGGCTGGACCTATGGCGGTGTGCCCCTGGAACGGCATGTCGTACTCGGCTTCTAGTACTTGGACCGCGCTGGTGAATGCCGCGGTTGGGTCACCCGTAAGTCTCGGATCGGAACTCGACGTTGGTATTGCTGAACGAATGTAATTAAACAGATCGTTAGAGGCTGGGAACGGCGCTTGTGCGGGCGGTATCCATTCGGCCTTGAGCTGTTGCGCAGCCTGTATGGCCTGCTCTTCGCGTTCGCACACCACGGCCACATAGTTGCCGCGGCTCACCACTTGGACAAAACCGGCAATGCTGGCTACTGAGGTCTCGTCGATGCTACGCAGGCTTGCCCCTGCCACCGGCGGCCGCACGTTGCGCGCGTGGAGCATGCCGGGCACTTTCATGTCCACAGCCCAGGTCAACGAGCCGTCGACCTTGGCCGGAATGTCGTAACGCTGGATCGGCTTACCAATAACACGCATCTCCTGCACGGGCTTGACGGCAGCCGTACCAGTGGTGGCGTTGACATTACGCCCCGTAAGAGTCACATCGAAGCGCTGGCCGCCGACGAGCTCAGCGTAGTTAACTGATTTCGTGGCGTCTTTTAGTGACGAGATTATACCGTTGCTAACCGTTAGTTCTGTAACTGGTGTTTTTAGGCGTTCAGCTCCAAGCTCCAGCAACACACGCCGCGCTTCCGCAGCAACTCTGCGCATTGGCCAACCGTCGGTTTCGATGGCATCAGAGCCGCCCGAGCCGCCTTGGTCGGGAGT
>CAIMTR010000478.1 GCA_903844415.1 uncultured Gammaproteobacteria bacterium | reverse complement strand
CATGTGCTGCAAGGTGAGCGTGAACTATGTTCAGATTGCCGCTCGCTGGCAAAATTTGAACTGACAGGTATACCGTCGATGGTGGCGGGAGCCGCTCGTATAAGAGTGACTTTTCAAGTAGATGCCGATGGTCTACTTGAAGTAAAAGCACAAGAAATTGTTACAGGCGTTAATAGCGCAATAGTTGTAAAACCTGCCTTCGGCCTCCAGGAAAATGAAATAGAGACTATGCTCATGACGGCATACACAAATGCTGCTGCCGACAAAGCATTACGCTCATTGCGGGAAAAACAGGTGGAAGCGGATCGTCATATTGAAGCGCTAGAAGCAGCATTAAAAGCGGATGGCGATAATTTGCTTGATAGTGCTGAGCGTATCCGACTGCAGCAGAGCATAAATACCCTACGTCAGGCCGCAGCAGGTAATGACGCTGGACAGATAGAACAACTCACCTTAGGTCTGAATACGCTTAGTGTCGAATTTGCAAATAGACGCATGGATATGCAAATAAAAACTGCTCTGGCCGGCCACACCATGGAAGAGTTGGATCATTACATACCAAAGGGAGTCAACGATTAATGCCGCAGATAATTTTTCTGCCCAATGCCCAGCATTGCCCCGAAGGCAAAGTGATTGAGGCTACAACTGGCGAAAGTATCCTGGATGCCGCACTGCGAAATGGGCTGGAGCTTGAACACGCCTGCGAAAAGTCTTGTGCTTGTACAACCTGTCATGTCGTTGTGCGCGAGGGCTTTGCTTCTTTGCTGGCCTCCGATGAGCTAGAAGACGACTTTCTGGATAAAGCATGGGGCCTGGAAGCAGATTCTCGTTTGAGTTGTCAGGCTTTAGTCGGAAAAGTTGATCTGGTCATCGACATTCCACGCTACACCATCAACATGGTGGGCGAAAAGCACTGATTTATATCATCTTTATCGGTGCTGTCAGGTATTAAAAGCTGCCAATCGGTACTTATTCTAAGTATAATGCCCGACCTGTTTTTTTATGTAAGAGTTGGAGTTATACATGGCTGTAGAACGCACTTTATCCATCATCAAACCTGATGCTGTTGCCAAAAACGTAGTTGGAAAAATCATCAGTCGTTTCGAAGATGGCGGGCTGAAAGTAGTGGCCGCCAAAATGGTTCAACTGACAGCATCCACAGCTGGTGGTTTCTATGCAGAGCACCAAGCTAGGGGTTTCTTCAAGGATCTGATTGAATTCATGACGTCTGGTCCGGTCGTGGTGCAAGTCCTTGAGGGTGAAAATGCCATCGCTCTTAATCGCGAACTAATGGGCGCCACTAATCCAGCACAAGCAGCACCAGGAACTATACGCGCTGATTTCGCTAAGTCCATTGATGCCAATGCGGTACATGGTTCTGATTCCAGTGCGGCAGCCGAACGTGAAATTGCCTATTTTTTTAAGACTGGGGAAATCTGCCCTCGTCAAAGTTAGTACAAAACCATGCCATCGATCCGTACCAATCTACTTGGTTTAAACAGGAAACATCTAGAAGCTTGGCTCCTCGCGCTAGGTGAAAAGCCGTTCCGCGCTGTCCAACTGTTGAAATGGATCCATCAACTGGGTGTTACTGATTTTGATTTGATGACCAATATCAGTAAACCCTTGCGCGAAAAACTCAAAGAAGTTGCTGAGATTATACCGCCGCTCATCAAAGATTGTTTTGATG
>CAIMTR010000477.1 GCA_903844415.1 uncultured Gammaproteobacteria bacterium | reverse complement strand
TAGATCACCTAGTCCAGTGTGAATTTCTAACTAACACTCGCTCGGTTATTTTCACCTTCTTCTATGAAAATTTCTTTTAAATCATTGTTCAATCTTGGTTGAGGCATACTTGCTGTAAAATAGGATGTTTAAGGCCGGTCTCCTGAACTAATATTGTGCTGATACCTGGCTTTGACTGTGTTATCGGTGTCGGTGGCTCTTGTGTTGTAAAGGTACCTAGCTTCGTCTTCTTTATCTTCGAAAGTGGGCTCATCATTGAAGAACATTTTAATTTAAGTGTAATTAAATAACTACTCAAACCATTTGGGAAATTATCAAGGACACGAAGGCTAGCATGCCTAATTAAAATTAAGAAGCTGAACTGCCAACCTTCAATAGGTTTGTTCTACTATCAATAAAGCTGTATTCTATGCACTCGGGTACGGTTCCGTTTGCGTTCACGTAGGGCCAGTATGTGATGTTAAAATTTCTACTTACTGCCTCGTCCCAGACAGGCCCTGGACCAACGCCACAGGTATCGAGCTGAGCTTTCAAGTTGTAGCGGTCAAGTGTGTGGCACGATGACTTTTCAAGAATTGCCTTCATTGCTGCAAGTGCGTCTTAATACTCGACTGTGCCTAAGATGTCGCCGCAGAAGTTATTGTAGCCATCGAGACCGCATTTGCAATCAGTTGTAACTGAATTTTATTAAGCATCCTGCCCAGGAATGTAGTCTGTTATGTTGAAAAACAAAGAGCACTGGTTTGCATTGTCAGTCGCATCGCATCTATAGGGGCTTGGCACCTTTTTTTTATTGAACTAAATGTTGTCTGTCGAAGAGCATCTTGCTTTTGATGTTGTCTCGGGGAACGCTAAACCTGACTTGCAATATCTCCCATTGTATTCGTAGTCTGCGAAAGTTACAGGAATGCCGTCGGTTTTTCCATTTTTTTATAAAGTTTTGTCCAGTTCTTTATCAAGGTATTACCAGCCAAACCTTGTGCCCTGGTCCTGCGAGTACAAAGGCAGGCATTTCTTCACCCCATCGATTTTGTCTGTATCAGAGGCGTACCAGCAGTAATGAGCAACAGAGCACTCAAAGCTTTCTTTGCATTGCTCATAAGAGGTTCTTAGTTTTTCACAAAGGTAGATCCAGGGCCAAGTTGCGCCAATCTGGCAAAACTGTTAAGCACTGCAGTCAGCATGGCTGTGGCAACTTTCCCCGGCTTTAAGACCCACGCATTTTCCATTATCACAAGTTTTACTAATGCATTGCCAAGGATCAGTACATGTCCTTCCATTATTGAGCATTACAATAAATGAGCTCACGGGCAAGCAGTAGGCTTCATTTCTCTTGAGATAGTACTCACTGTTCTTTACATCCGGAGAGTTTGGGTAGGCCTTGGAACCCCAGTGCTAGATGTTTTCGTCAATCCAAGTCCACTTATTGGACTACAAGTTGAGTTCGCAGGTGGTGGTACCTGAGTAGAACTTGGTTTGCTCATAGTTTTAGTACCACTCGCAGGTGTAGATGTTCATTGTCTGAATTGGCTGCTCCCCATCAGCTATGTAGCAAAGGTCTTGCTTCTATACGGGCAGGGAGGGGTCCTAGTCTACGCATGTCAGAACCGGACAGCTGATTTTAGCTGTGTGTGCAATTTTATGAAGCGCAAAAAGAGATAAGAATCGTTTCATTTTTTGAATATGCAATTTAAATATTATTCCTCGGGGTTTTGGGGTTTTGGGG
>CAIMTR010000476.1 GCA_903844415.1 uncultured Gammaproteobacteria bacterium | reverse complement strand
GGTAGCGGTTTGAATGGGAACGCGGAAGTTTTTTTATATAGACTCATAAAACAACGTCAGCACTAGACCAAAATGAATCGGTAACACTTAAATCTTAAACTGCTACCCAGCAAAAACCAACCTGCTTACTACAGTAAAGGGATTTTCTTATTTCAGAAGTAGATTAAATTTCCTTACAAATTTTTAGTCCTTGGCGGATAAAACTAATATAACGTTTATCTGAAAATCGAAATATAGCTAAAATATTTATAAGCTTAAGATCTAATTGGAATATATATACATAGGTAGTCGCTCAATTCTTGCATCAATTTCTTCCACAACTTTGTTGTATGCTGGTTCATCGACCCCACCGTATTGATTTAAAAATTTTTCCTCTGACATGTTTTCAGGTAAATCTTCTGAGCCAACAATTATCATACTTTCTGTAAAACTTTTAGACATATGATTTTGTAATATAATTGCATTTTCTGGCGAAGAAACAGAAAATTCGCCAAATCTTATTCCAGCTCTATCGACACTTATATCCGCAAAACTAAAACCAGTACCTCCACCATGTGAATCATCTAATTCCTTGAAAACACCCAAAAATTGAGAAATACCTACTCCAGAACTAACTGCCAATCCAGCTGACACCAAAAAATGTTTTGCGTAGTCTTCCCTTCCTGCAAGTAAAATTTTATGCCTAACAATAGTAGTGTCAGAATCGACAGGTTCTTGTAACATTTTTTCGACACTTAAATCCAATAGGTAAAATAAAACAATTAGTAGTGCGGCTCTATTTTCTTCGACTGAGTTCCCCCCCCTAAATTCAGCAAATTTAAAAATTGAAACAAAAATGTCTGTCAAAGCAATATCAGACAAATCTTTTGATTCATTAATTAAAGCTAATAAATTCTTAGAATGAGCTAGAAGTCTTTCCCTGTTTTCTCCAGTGACTTGAAAATTACCTCCTCGAATTATTAATTGTTCTAAATGTTCAGGCTTCAACCTATACACAATACTTATTTGATTGTTAGCAAGATCAAAACTCTGGACAGCATCGAACATCGTTGAATATTTGGTGAAATAATCTCCATTTTTTCTGAGGTAATATTTAATTGCCTTGCGGGAAAGCCAATCCGGCAACATTAGACCCCCAACTTTAAGAGTTCCCAGCGCAAGTGAATTGTCTTGTTTAATTATTGAAGCCTGGATATTTATATATAAATCTGGTTTTTTAACAGGAATCTTAGCGCTAACCTCGATATTTATTCTGCCATCAACAATATCAACATTTAAAGCGCCATCCAGACCCACATCGATGAAATTATTGAAAACTTGCTCTAATTCGCCCTCACTTATTCTTAATGAACCTGGTTTACCTCTTTGGTAAAGAATTTCATTGAACTTGTTTGTATTAAGCGCGCCCACTTCAGGCAAGTATTCAATATTAGGCACCAATGGTGATGCATCAACTAAAATCTCCCCCAAAATTACCAAAAAGGCTAAAACAAAGAAAATTGTTACAATTATTGGTTTCAAAATAAACCCCAATGGAGATGTCGATTAAGCTTTCGATAACCCTTTACTTCGTCGTGAATTTCACTCGAATTACAAATACATATGAAAGAATTTAGGGCATATATTGCATTAAACGCTTTGCCGCCAAATTACCATCCACCCTCATTTCTGCCAACCCAATAAACTCTTCCTCAAAATAAACTCGCACTACTTTCTCAGCATTCTGTAAGTTTAATTTGACTAATTTACCTTGACGCAAAGATATGGTTTGTTCTGCATTTAACAATATTACTGGCACTTCTAAAATTGCCATGTCCGTCGCCAATAAACATTTTTCCAACACATGGAAGGAACTTTCTAAGCTTATTTCTTGTAATTGCTCAATTGTATAACTTTGATCAAGCGCAAATGGCCCTGCCTTTAATCTACGCAAGCTTATGACATGTGCACCTGTTACTAATTTTTTCCCGATATCTTCTGCTAGTGTCCGAATATATGTCCCTTTACTACAACTCACTTCCAACTCGAGATTTGGCCACACCCATGAAAGCAATTTAATGTAATAAATTGTTATTTGCCTGAATTTTGGTTCAATTTTTTTACCTGCTCGAGCAAGCTTGTACAAAGGCACTCCATTTTGTTTAAGTGCGCTATAAATTGATGGTTCTTGAATGAGATCTCCTTCGAATTCTTGAATTATTTCTTCGAGATCTTTCACTGTGAATTTCGGGACGCTAGACGTTGAAACAACCTCCCCCTCGCTATCACCGGTTGTAGTACTTACACCTAACTTTATTGTGGTCTTATATTTTTTGTCTGAATCTAGAAGAAACTGTGAGATTTTTGTAGCCTCGCCAAAACATAATGGAAGGACACCACTAGCAAGTGGATCAAGGCTGCCCGTATGTCCAGCTTTTGCTGCACCTAGCAAGTGTTTAACTTTTTGGAGGCATTGATTTGAAGACAATCCAATGGGCTTATCGAGAATTACCAAACCATTAACTGAAGAACCTGCTCTTTTTTTTACCACTTTGTTCTCGACCCGAAATAAAATTGCAGGTTGTTAATTGATCGGCCTGAGATATAGAGAAATCTTATATATCTATATTTGGGCTAGATTCTGCTGACTCAATATTTTTCGTATCCTGTGCCACGGCCACATCAATCAGATCAGACAAGAATCGTCCTCTCTCAATGGATTCATCATAGATAAATCGAAGTTTTGGTGTTGTGCGCAAGTTCAGATTCTTAGCAAGCAGGCTACGCAATAGACCCGAAGCCTTATTTAAAGTAACAACAGCTATAGATACTTCCGCCGCAAGAACAGTTATATAAACATCGGCATGTGACAAATCCTTACCGACTCTAACTTCCATTACTGAGATCATACCCAAACGAGGGTCACGCAACTCACCCTGTATCAACCGGGCTAATTCTTGTTTGAGGAGATCGCTGATACGATCAATTCGATTTGATGTTTTTGGCATATTGTCCTGCCTTTAACTTGCGATAACGTTATAAGCTTCTGTAAGAAGTTTATAGTGTTCGTGCAACCTGAGTACGGTTGTAGACTTCTATTTTATCGCCAACGCGAACATCAGTATAATTTTTAACACCAATACCGCATTCCATACCATTCCGAACTTCCGAAGCTTCGTCCTTGAACCGTCTCAGAGATTCAAGCTCACCCTCGTAAATAACTATATTATCGCGCAAAACTCTAATCGGTTTATTTCGACTTATTGTTCCTTCTATCACCATACTGCCTGCAATTGCTCCGTATTTTGGTGAATTGAAAATGTCTCTTACTTCTGCAATTCCAACAATTTCTTCCCTAATCTCTGGTGACAGCATGCCACCTAGTACAGCTTTTACATCGTCAATGAGGTTGTAAATGATGCTGTAGTAACGCAACTTCAAACCAGCAGACTCTATAAATGTCTTGGCTGATTTGTCAGCCCTAACATTAAAACCAATAATTGTGGCTTTGGAAGTTTCCGCTAACTGAACATCAGTTTCTGAAATACCACCAACTCCATAACCGACAATATTGACAGATACCTCATCATTTCCAATTCCTTGGAGAGCAGACATAATTGCTTCAAGCGATCCACGCACATCTGTCTTGAGCACGACATTCATTATCTTTTTGCTACCTTTGCCCATGGTGGCAAACATGCTTTCAGCTTTGATTGCTTGATGCTTGGCAATCTGCGACTCTCGGAACCGATTCATGCGGAACTCAGCAACTTCGCGCGCTTTTTTCTCGCTTTCGACAACCATAAAGTCATCACCAGCATCAGGTGTGCCATTTAATCCTAGAATTTCCACAGGAATAGAGGGTCCTGCTGATTTTATCTGTTTTCCATTTTCATCCAACATTGCACGCACACGACCATATTCATGCCCCACAAGTACAATATCAGACAACTTTAATGTGCCATTTTGTATTAATACAGTTGCAACTGGACCGCGACCTTTATCCAGACTGGATTCAATAACTACACCGGTAGCCGGGCAATCAATCACAGCTTTCAGCTCAAGTAATTCTGCTTGTAAAAGTACACCCTCTAGCAATTCTTCTATGCCTTGCCCAGTGTGTGCAGAAACCTCAATAAATTGAGTATCGCCGCCCCAGGCTTCAGGAATAACACCTTTTGCAGCTAACTCACTTTTTACCCGGTCTGGATCAGCAGAAGGTTTATCAATCTTATTTATAGCCACAACAATCGGCACTTCAGCCGCGCGGGCATGTTGTATGGCTTCTTCCGTTTGCGGCATTACACCATCGTCAGCAGCCACCACTAGAATTACAATATCGGTTGCTTTTGCTCCTCTAGCCCGCATTGCACTAAAAGCGGCATGTCCTGGTGTATCCAAAAAGCTAACCATTCCTCGATCTGTTTGCACATGATAAGCACCGATATGTTGGGTGATACCACCTGCTTCACCCGCAGTAACTTTAGCTTTGCGGATGTAGTCAAGCAACGAGGTTTTACCATGATCTACATGTCCCATCACGGTTACAACTGGAGCTCTAGGTGTTTTATCACCTTCGTAATTGATGGATTCGACCAAATCATCCTCTAGCACTGTATCTGAAATTGTCTTAGCTTTATGGCCAAGCTCTACTACTAGAAGCACTGAAGTATCTTGGTCTAGAATATGATTGAGTGTTGCCATAACACCCATACTCATTAATTTTTTTATGAGCTCGCTTGATTTTAAAGACATCCTTTGAGCTAGATCTGAAACAGTTATTGCTTCTGGAATTTCGATTTCTCGTGATATAAATTCCGTAGGCATTTCGAATTGATGCTGCTTTGTCTGATTTAGCTTTTTACGACCACGTCTGCGTGCACCACCTTCCAATTGATCTTCATCTAGTATGAAATCATCAGCAGAATGTACCCGCCCTAATTTTTTAGGATCGACTACCTTATCTTTTTCCTTTTTACGTGAATTAGTCTTTTTCGCATCTTTTTCATCTTCATCGGCGCGAGCAGAATCTTTTCTCAACGTTCCTTTTTTATGCTCAAGCTTAACTTCGGTTTTTGCTTCAGATTTAACTTCATGTCGCGAATCCAGCTTTTTATCCGCAGACTTACCGTTGGTAACTTTGCTGCTACTTCCTGGTTTAGCAACTTCGTTATTTTTGTTTGCGAGCGTTTTGGTCAGACGAGCTTTATTTTCGAGTTCTTCCTGAGCATTTTGTTCAGCAAGTAATTTTTCCTTTTCGGCAGCATCTTTCTGCGCTTCTTCCACGCTGCGTTTTACATATGTACGTTTTTTGCGCACTTCAACATTTACTGTTTTGCTACGACCCTGATTATCTGAAGTTTTAAGTGTTTCAACCGTTTTTTTCTTGAGCGTGATCTTACGTGGTGCAGTATCAGCACCAGAACTATCACCATGGCGGCTTTTCAAAAAACCAAGCAAGATGGAACGCTGATCATTGGTGATCGTGTCAGTAGCATTTGTTTGGGGTAAAGCGGCTTCTTTGATCTGCTCGAGCAGGCGCTCAACTGGTACGCCTACCATTCTGGCTAAATCAGTGATGCTTAAATCTGCCATTCCTTACTCCTGCGGATTAAACCGCTACCAACCAGCTATGACCCGTCAGGTCTTCCTGTTTCCAGATAATGTGCTGTAAAGTCATCAATTCGATGTTGCTGCACTTGCAAACCAGGGGGCCCTGGCAGTCATGATTAATTTTCCGGCCCGCTCCTCATCCATGCCGACTATTCCCATAAGATCATCAATTGCTTGTTCAGCAAGGTCTTCCATTGATTTCACGCCAATTGCAGCCATTGCAAGTGCTAGCTCATTGTCGATACCTTCCATATTCAATAAATCATCGGCAATTCCGGCCTTACTAATTTTTTCTTCAGATGCAATAGCTTTGGTTAACAATGCATCTTTGGCCCTGTTTCGTAATTCATTTGCAATGTCTTCATCAAAGTCCTGGATCTGGGCAATTTCTTCCAATGGTACGTAGGCAATTTCTTCGATACTGGTAAACCCTTCTTGAACCAATATGTCTGCTACGTCTTCATCTACATCAAGCGCATTCATAAAAATACTGATGATACTTACTGATTCCTGTTGCAACTTGTCTGCTGCTTTTTCTTCCGTCATGACGTTAATTGCC
>CAIMTR010000475.1 GCA_903844415.1 uncultured Gammaproteobacteria bacterium | reverse complement strand
TGAATCATTTCGTAGGATAGCACGACACTGTCAGGCGTCTGGATGATGCGCAACCCGGTCCCATACAGCACAGGCAAAATAGAGCCAACAATACCTCTGGTAATACAGCGATCGTACAAGGTGAAATCTTCTATCTTGGCAAAAGGACCGCTGCCAAACGTGCCGCGATCCCGCCCTGCTGCCCTGGCTAAAGCCAGTGGTGTCATTTCTGGTATTTTGCCATTTGCTGGCTCCACTACTAATGAAGAATAGCCAAAAGTACGAATGCCATATTCATTTCTGAGAAAAGATTCATCGTTAGTGGCGCGATTCATGCTGGCCTGATCCCGACTAGCACGCTCAGCAAATTCTGCTGCTGTCAGTGACAGCCGATCACCGAATTGGGCAGGCCTGTCTCTGGGCACACCCCGCATGTCATCACTTGTCCAAATACCCTGCAGATCTGGATGACCCCACGATGTACGCGGACTTTTCCAATTAGTGTCGTTTCGGGATGCCGCCAAAGTTTCTGCCGGTTGTAAGCGTGCATTGTCTGGCACACCTGCAACGAGAGGTTCACCTTCATTAACTAGTACCCCCTGCGCCATCACATATTTATTACTGACCGCTGTTATAAAAGCCAGTGAAATGGCAAGAGACAGGCAGGATAGTTTTGTCATATTTATTCCTGAATTACAGTTTTGAGCTTTTTATCTGTTGCCTGATACTATTTGATACATTAATAAGAAGCCAGATGCCCTCGAAAAAATTGAATAAATAATATAATTGGGCTGTTTTGTTTATTACCCAGAAATTCAATATATAGATTACACTATGTTCAATAATTAAAATTATGGCACTGCCTGGGGATTTAGAATGCTGATTGGTATTACGCTCGAAACCGCTGCTGGCGAGTCCCGTGTTGCAGCAACCCCAGAAACTGTAAAAAAGTTTATTGCCGCTGGCCATCGTGTATTGGTGGAAAAAAATGCGGGGCTATTGGCCAGCATTACCAACGAGGCTTTTCAGGCAGCAGGCGCAAACCTAGGCACAAGTGCCGAAGTATTTGGTGCCCAATTGCTGCTTAAAGTTCGCGCCCCCACAGCCCAAGAACTTGCCAAAATTGCTGCGGGCACTGTTGTGGTTGGTATGCTCGACCCTTTTGATCAGACCAACATTGCTGCTATGGCCGCCCAAGGTCTTACTGCCTTTGCACTAGAAGCCGCACCCCGAACAACACGCGCACAATCAATCGATGTCTTGTCATCGCAGGCAAATATAGCCGGCTACAAAGCAGTACTGGTGGCGGCTTATCACTACCAACGTTTTATGCCTATGCTCATGACAGCTGCCGGTACTGTCAAAGCTGCTCGTGTACTGATTCTAGGTGCAGGAGTAGCAGGCTTACAGGCGATTGCAACTGCTCGACGTTTAGGCGCAGTGATTGAAGCATCGGATGTCAGACCTGCCGCCAAGGAACAAATTGAATCATTAGGCGCAAAATTTGTGGATGTACCGTTCGCCACCGCAGAAGAGCGTGAAATTGCACAGGGGGTAGGCGGTTACGCGCGGCCCATGCCAGCGGCCTGGATGCAACGGCAAGCAGAATTAGTCGCTGAACGCGCCAAACAAGCCGATATCGTTATTACTACGGCCTTGATACCCGGAAGGAAAGCACCAACCCTTTTACACACCACCACCGTGATGCAAATGAAAGCTGGATCAGTAGTCGTAGATCTTGCAGCAGGCAAAGGCGAAAACGGTGCTGGCAACTGCCCATTAACAGAAGTAGACCAAGTAGTTATCAAACATGGTGTAACCTTGATTGGCTATACCAACTTGGCAGGCATGGTTGCTGCTGATGCCTCCGCGCTTTATGCCCGCAATTTGCTGGATTTCGTCAAACTGATTATCGACAAAGATGCCGCGCTGGCTATACCAGTTGATGATGACATTGTTAACGCTTGTTTGATGTGCAAAGGCGGACAAGTCTTACGTAGCAATTCTTAAATAAGCTCATAGCAACACCAACTACTAACACAACAGGAAAACTCATGGATCTCATCATTAGTCACGGTGTCTACAACCTGATCATTTTTGTGCTGGCCATTTATGTTGGTTACCACGTGGTGTGGAATGTGACTCCTGCTTTACACACGCCATTAATGGCAGTTACCAATGCCATCAGTGCCATTATTATTGTGGGTGCCATGTTGGCTGCCGCACTAACCGAAAGCCTCTTGGGTATTAGTATGGGCACATTTGCGGTAGCACTGGCTGCCGTTAATGTGTTTGGCGGATTTCTAGTAACACGCCGCATGTTGGAAATGTTCAGAAAAAAAACTAAAACTAAACAACCCGGTGATCAAGCATGAGCATGAACGTAGTAACACTTTTGTATTTGCTTGCCTCTATTTGTTTTATTCAAGCTCTCAAGGGTTTATCGCACCCCACTTCATCTCTGCGTGGCTCTGTTTTTGGTATGGTCGGCATGGCGCTAGCGGTTGTAACAACACTTGGGCTGATAGCAATGCTGGCTCCGTCATCTACAGCAGGTGGCTTGGGATTTGTACTGGCTGGTTTGGTGGTCGGCGGTAGCATAGGCGCTGTGATGGCTAAACGCGTTGAGATGACAAAAATGCCGGAATTGGTCGCCTTTATGCACAGCATGATTGGACTCGCGGCAACCTGTATCGCAGTGGCCGCCATTGCCGAACCACATGCATTCAATATTGTGGAGGCTGGTCAGGCCATACCGCTGGGTAATCGACTCGAGCTGTTCATTGGTACTTTTGTAGGTGCAATTACCTTTTCTGGTTCAGTAATCGCTTTTGGTAAATTGTCGGGCAACTACAAATTCCGCTTGTTTCAAGGCGCACCGGTAACCTTCAAAGGTCAGCATCTATTTAATTTATTGCTAGCCATTGTCATGGTTGGGGCAGGCATAACGTTTGCTTTTGCTCCCGGCAGCGAACCAGCGTGGACACCTTTTATTATCATGGCGCTAGTCGCTTTTGTGCTGGGTGTATTAATCATCATTCCTATCGGTGGTGCAGATATGCCCGTGGTGGTGTCTATGCTCAATTCTTATTCAGGTTGGGCTGCCGCTGGTATTGGATTTTCACTCAACAATTCTATGTTGATAGTAGCTGGTTCTTTGGTGGGATCGTCAGGTGCAATTTTGTCTTACATCATGTGCAAGGCCATGAACCGCT
>CAIMTR010000474.1 GCA_903844415.1 uncultured Gammaproteobacteria bacterium | reverse complement strand
TGGAGTTCAGACGTTGCTCTCCGATCTACCCGGTACTACTGACCAAATAGATGTTGCATACACTGTAGAAGAACAGTTATCAGGCTCTGTTGGTGGCAGCCTTGGTTATGGGCAGGTACAAGGACTTGTTCTTAGTGCCAATCTGCAGCAACAAAACTTCCTAGGCACTGGAAAAATGATCGGTGTAAATGCCCAAACTAGCAGTTTTAGCACCAATTACAGTTTTAACTATTTCGACCCCTATTACACAATTGATGGTGTAAGCCGAGGTTTTTCTGCCTCTTATGTGAAGTCAGATTTCGCAGAATTAAATCTTGCGAGTTACAGTACTAACCAGATCAACCTGAGTACTACCTATGGTTACCAGCTCAGCGAAACCCAGGGTTTGTCTTTTAATATAGGGTACAGCAACACTAAAATCGAAGAGGGATATGGTCCGGTGCAGGAAATTAAATCCAGTCCGAATTTATTTCCAAATGTGACGCAATACATCATAAGCCCAGCACGTGATGTGTCATATTATGATCCTGTTACAGGAAATATTTTACCTATAGCTGACGCTGTGCTGGCACCTATTACTCGGTTACCGTCTTCTGCCTTCAATACCAAACAGGGTTTTCTAGACAGAGATGGTAATAAATTCAACAACTTTACATTAGCTGTTACTTGGAGTGAGTCGACCTTAAATCTAGGTCTGTTTCCAACTGCAGGTGGCGCGCAAAATTTATCGTTGGAAGTAACTATTCCCGGCAGCGAATTATCATATTTTAGGGCGCGGTATTTTAAAGATTTGTATATACCCATCTACCGGGATATTAAATTACATGCACGCGCCGATCTGGGTTATGGCGCTGGTTACGGCAAAACATCACAGTTGCCTTTCTTCCAAAATTTTTATGCGGGCGGCCTGGGTAGTATTAGAGGTTTTGAGCGTAATACCCTAGGCCCGCGCAGTACTTTCCCCCAAGAATACACTCTGGATACACAAACTGCCTTTGTGAAAGATGAAAATGGTAATATTGTGCTAGATGTCTCGGGTTTCCCGCAGTTGGATCTTACATCTCAAACGGCTTATGTTTTACAAAAAGCTTTAGCTGAAGACGGTACACCTTTGCTAGATGCTACCGGTCTGCCCGTTTATCAGCCCAGGTTGAACCGTGATGATCTGTACAGTGGTATTCCATCTCCTTTTGGGGGCAACATCCAAACTACAGGCACACTGGAGTTGCTGTTTCCATTGCCATTTATTAAAGACCGTAGTCGGGTACGCTCGGCCTTTTTCGTAGACGCAGGCAACGTTTTTTCTAGTTACTGTACAGACGAACAAAAAACATTGAACAACTGCAGTGGCTTTGGCCTGGAAGACATGCGTTATTCAGCAGGAGTTTCTGTAAGTTGGCAATCAGGTGCGTTTGGAATTATGTCTTTCAGTCTTGCCAAACCATTCAATACCAGTACCATAGATCAAACTGAAATGTTCCAGTTCAACCTAGGTCAATCTTTTTAAAAACTTTATAAAATATGACTTTTCCTTTTTCTTATTACCAAATCTTGCAGTGGAGACTTTTGTGAAACTTAAAATAAATACTCTGATTAATGCACACAATTTTATTTTGACACTACTAATTTTGTCATTTTCGGGAGCTGTTTTAGCGCAGGCTCCAGCACCTGATGTAACTACCGACGCTCCTTTAAAAATTGCAATTTTGGACATGGCTGCTGCATTATTTAATTCAGACGTAGCCAAAAAAGTTGATGAAGAAGTGCAGGCACAAACAGCAGATGATGCAGAAAAAGTACGTTTACTTGCAGAAGAAGCCACAACCTTGCAAAAAAAATTGCAAACCGATGCATCAGTCATGAGTGAAGACGAAAAACGTAAAGCCAATGAACAAATTCAAGAAATTGGAGTTCAATACCAATTCTTGGTAGAAAAAGTTCAAAAAGTTGTTGGGGATCGTCGTCAGCAATTCCAGGATACCTATGCGCCAAACCTTATACAGGCCATCACCGCTGTTGTAGAAGAAGATGATTTCGATCTAGTGTTCCGCTCTGAAGCTGTACTACATTATCGAACAGCTTTCGATATTACAGCGCGGGTCACCGAAAAATTGAATCAGCAGAAATAGATACTGCCGTTTCGTGTGAGAACCCTGACAACCTATTCTTTACAAGACCTTGCTCAATTATTTGAGCTCGAATTTAGCGGCGATCCCACAACACGAATTACAGGAATTGCTTCCTTAGAAAAAGCAATTCCAGGTCAACTGACTTTTTATCATAACAAGCGTTATCACCATTATTTACTTACAACCACAGCTAGTGCCGTGGTTCTTCATCCTGACTCAGTTGCTGCTTGTCCGGTGGCAAGTCTGATCACAGACAATCCTTATCTTGTCTACGCAAAAGTTAGTCAGCTTTTTAATCTTGGTCCGGAGGTAGAACCGGGCATTCATAGCAGTGCTCAAGTACATTCATCTGCACAGATTGAAAGTAGTGCTGTATTAGAAGCAAATGTAGTGGTTGGGGCGAATACTAGTATTGGTCATGGAGTTCGCGTCGGCGCTAACACGGTGATTGGTGCCAATTGTGTAATTGGAGACCATACCCGGCTGTATCCAAATATAACCCTCTATGACTCAGTCAGGATAGGTTGTAGAT
>CAIMTR010000473.1 GCA_903844415.1 uncultured Gammaproteobacteria bacterium | reverse complement strand
ATTTATAATAATAAAATCATTCTAAATCTGCACTTTTGCCACGATTGCCTGAAATCAACCAGACCCGCAACTTGGCACACTTTGATTTATAGAAAATCGCAAAGAAAAGGCCGTGTGAATATGCACCATTGGTTACAAAAACAACTAGAAGAACAACTAGAAGAACAGTTTCTAGGACGGATTCCAGTATTCCGTATCACTGCAACTTGCTTACTGCTAGCAAGTATAAATTCTATTGCTTTCGCAGCCGAATCTGAGCCCCACCAAAACCTAATCAACACCTACTGCCTAGATTGTCACAACACAGAAGACTGGGCAGGAAAACTCGCTCTGGATGTACTAGATGTTACTGACGTAGATGAAGACCCAGCAGCCTGGGAAAAAGTAGTGGGAAAATTACGTGGAGCTTTTATGCCCCCGGTAGGCAATCCACGACCTGATTCCAGCCAGTATGACAGCACGGTAGCTTGGCTCGAATCTGAACTCGATCGAAATGCGCTAACTACCCCCTACCCTGGCCGACCTGGCCTCTATCGCCTTAATCGTACCGAATATGCAAATGCGATCAGAGACGTATTAGGGCTCGATTTAGATATAGCCAGCCTCTTGCCGCCTGACAATTCAAGTTATGGCTTCGACAATATTGCCGATATTCTGAGTATGTCTTCCACCTTATTGGAGGGTTACCTAACAGCAGCAGACAGAGTGAGTGCCATAGCAGTGGGTGATCCGGATTTTTCACCCGAAGAAGCACATTATCCGGTAAGCAACAGTTTGTCGCAGGACAAATATATTGAGGGTATGCCGCTAGGAACGCGAGGTGGCATCCGGATAGAACATAATTTTCCACTCGATGCCCTGTATGAAATTCATACCAAATTTTTAGGTAATTCGGTAGATGCAATTCGCGGCCTGCAATTTCCACATCAATTTGAAATAGCCTTGGATGGAAAACGTATCAAACTAGTTACCATCGGTGGCAATGTCGATTACAACCTGATGATGGAAAATTCTGCAGCATCTAAATTAGTTATTGAACAGCGCACCCAAATCGCTGTTCCAGTCCGCGCAGGCACTCATGTTCTAACAGTAACTTTTGTAGAAAAAACGGGCGCAGTAGAAACCCAACAATTACAACCCTTCGAACGCATCAACTTTGATCCGGTAGCTTTGGCAGGTATCCCATCGGTTGCAAATGTGATGATACGCGGCCCTTTTTCAGGCCAGGCACCTGAACTAACCACAGTCAGCAGGCAGAAAATATTCTCTTGTGTTCCCGCTAATACAACCCAGGAAACACGCTGTGCTGAAGAAATTTTGACCAACATATCCCAACAAGCTTATCGACGACCCGTGACAACTGATGATGTTGCAACACTAATGGGTTTCTTCAATCAGGGCCGCGAAAGCAACGGCAATTTTGAAGGTGGCATACAGATGGGTATTCGCAGAATACTGATGAGCCCTGATTTCCTGTTTCGCCTAGAACAAGATCCTACAGGACTAGAAGCCGGTGCCAGTTTTACCATCAGCGATCTTGAACTGGCCTCACGGTTATCATTCTTTTTGTGGAGCAGTGTACCCGATGCCGAACTGCTGGAGCTTGCCGCTAAAGGCAGGTTGAACAACCCACGTACACTAGAACAACAAGTACAACGTATGCTGGCCGATGATCGTGCCGTAGCACTGGTCGATAATTTCGCTGGCCAATGGTTACATCTGCGCAATCTGGAAAATTCCAAACCGGATTCGGCTGCCTTTCCCAATTTTGATGAAAACCTGCGACAGGCTTTTTCTCAGGAAACAAGTTTGTTTGTGGGCAGCATTTTTAAAGAAGACCACTCTGTTATGGACTTAATGAATGCTAATTACACTTTCCTTAATGAACGACTAGCACGGCATTACGGTATTACAGGCGTAGTGGGAGATGATTTTCAGCGTGTCACCCTAACTGATCAGAACCGTTTCGGTTTACTGGGTAAGGGTAGTATTCTCACCGTTACTTCATTTGCTCATCGCACTTCGCCGGTGGTGCGTGGTAAATGGATACTTGAAAACATTTTGGGTTCTTCCGTACCAGCACCTCCAGATAATATTCCTGCTTTAAATGAAAATGCGGTAGATGCTATCGACATCGTTACCATGCGCGAGCGCCTAGCCAACCACCGAGCCAATCCTGAATGCGCTCTATGCCATGACATATTGGACCCTATCGGTTTTGCGCTGGAACATTTTGATGGCATAGGTACCTGGCGCGATCTTGATGAAGGTGGCGTTGCTATTGATTCACAAGGCCAGCTAGCCAACGGCATAGCTGTTGACGGTCCAGCCAGTTTGCGAGCAGCTGTTGTCGCCAAGCCAGAGCAATTTGTCAGCAACCTGACCACAAAATTACTCACCTATGCATTGGGACGCGGATTGGAATATTACGATATGCCCACTGTGCGCAGCATTGTTCACTCTGCTGCAACGCAGGATTATAAATTTTCAGCTTTAATCCAAGGCATTGTTAGTTCTGTACCTTTCCAAATGAAGATGACAGCAGTAGAGCCAACAGCAACAAATATATCGGTAGTACAAACGCAATAATTTTTTTGTTAAGCAACTTTTGGGAGTTCGCAACATGATAAATTTTAAAAAAGCGCTGGGCCGACGTACTTTTTTACGTGGTAGCGGAGTTGCAGTTGCACTACCCTTTTTGGGCGCAATGGTGCCTTCATTAACAGCCTATGCTCAAACGGCAGCATTAAGACCACTGCGCGCCGGATTTGTATATGTTCCGCACGGTATGATCATGACCGAAACCGACAACCGCTGGACCCCTACTACGGTTGGCAATGGCTTCGAACTGACTCCAACACTTGCCCCACTGCACAACTACCACGATAAACTCACCATTGTTAGCAACCTTATGGGGGCAGAAATGGCCGGCCAGCATGCGGGTGCACCTACTGCTTTCCTGACAGACTCGATTCCGAAGAAAACACAAGGCGTGGACATGGAAGCCGGTATATCGGTAGATCAGGTTATTGCCAAACACATTGGTAAAGACTCGATATTTCCCTCCTTGCAATTGGGTATAGAAGACATCAGTAGTTTGGTGGGCGCCTGCGATTTTGGCTACAGCTGCGCCTATCTCGACACCTTGTCCTGGGCCTCCGCCTCCAGCCCCATGCCTATGCAGATCAACCCCCGCATCGTATTCGAACAGATGTTTGGTGGTACAGGCACAGCCGCTCAACGTAAGGCTCGGATGGAAGAAAATCGTAGCATTCTCGATTCAATACTCTCAGAAACAGCCAGTACCAAAGCAAAACTTGGCGCAGAAGACAAAACAAGAGTGGATGATTTTCTAACCAACGTACGCGAAGTCGAACGCCGTATCCAGAACGCCACCAGTCGTACTGATGAACTTGCAACTTCAACCATCAACTCGCCAGTAGGCATCCCGGCATCGTATGAAGAACATGTATCCGTCATGTTCGACCTTATGCACATCGCTTATCAGGCGGATATTACCCGTGTTTTTTCTTTTATGATGGCACGCGATCTCAGCCCAATTAGCTACCCGCAGATCGGTGTACCTGATCCGCATCACGCTATCTCGCATCATGCCAATGCACCTGCAACCATTGAAAAACACTTCAAAGTGAATGTGTACCATATGCAGCAGTTTGCGAAATTTATCGACAAACTCGCAGCCACGCCCGATGGTAATGGTTCTATTCTCGACAACACCTTGTTGATGTACGGTAGCGGTATGAGCAACGGTAACGACCATGTAAAAATGCGCTTGCCTACCGCCATTGTCAGCGGCTTTCTTGCTGGCAATCGTCATATTCAAGTGCCGGACAAAACTCGCCCTATTGGTGATTTGCATCTGGATATTGCCCGCCAGATGGGAGTTCCACTGGAATCTTTTGGGCGTAGTGAAGGTGTAACAGTAGGTCTGGGTTAGTATTTTGCACAGCTTATAACGTAGCCAACAAGTGCCGTTAAATCGGCGGCAACCGGTATCCAGACCAGGAGTCTGAACATGTACTTTAAGAACTGGACTCCGGCTTGTACCGGTGTGACGAAGTTAGTCTGGACTGCCCTGCTCGCTGTTTTGATGTCAGCGCCAACCCTGGCAATCGAGGTGCCTGCCAGTAAAGATATAGCAACCTGGACCACAGCAATCGCCAACGGGCTGGATGTTGATACTACTGAAATTGATGGCACCACCGTGCTGATGCGTGCCATTCACGAGCGTAATACCGAACTCGCCGCGTTATTAATTATCAATGGAGCTGATATTACACGCAGTAATCGTTATGGAATTACTGCACTTAATCTCGCAGCTCGCACTGGATCTGCCGATATCACACGTTTGTTACTTGCTGCCGGTGTGGATGCCAACTCCATCAACACCGAAGGTGAAACAGCCTTGATGACGGCCGCCGGTAATGGCCATGTAGAGGTAATCAAACTGCTGTTGGCTGGCACAGGCACGGGTGGCAACACTTTACTTTCCCGCCCTGCCGATCCCAATATTTTAGATGGTTGGAAAGGACAGACTGCCCTAATGTGGGCAGCAGCTCATGGCTACACCGAAGCTGCAATCGCCCTGATAGATGGCGGAGCCGAGGTCAATTTACGTTCGTCGGTAATCAATATAGCGCCGGTTGATCCCGAACATTTTCAAGGTGGTTTTGTTTATACCGACGTACCAAAGGGTCGTATGACAGCCCTGCATTTCGCTGCACGAGAAGGCAAACTAGATACCGTGCAAGCCCTGCTTGCACACGGCAGCGATCCCAATATTGTCGATGATGATTCTACCAGCGCTGCTATCATTGCCATCTTGAACGGTCATCTTGAAATCGCCCGCATATTGCTCGAGGCTGGCACCGACCCCAATTTAGTCGACCGCTGGGGCAGAAACGTGGTGTTTGTCGCCACCGACCTGAATACGATGGACGCAAATCCCCGCCCTACTCCCAAAATTCTCGGTACAACAAGCCCCGTTGATATAGTTAAACTAGCGTTAGCCAAAGGAGCTAACCCCAACTTGCCACTTAAAAAAGGGCTGCCGAACTGGCTAGTGGTTGGCGGTACACACAACCCAATCTTGCAAGAAGGAGCGACTGCTTTTTTCCGCGCTTGCATGTCAGGTGATATTGAGTTGCAACGTATTTTGCTAGCAGCCGGTGCTGACCCCAAACTTAATACAACGGAGCGCCCTGGCAAAGAAACTGCTGGCATGTTGATTCCGACCAATGGCGGTACTACTCCATTGATGGTGGCAGCTGGTTTAAGTTGGAGAACTGGCCTTAGCCGCGGCCGAGAAGAAGATGCAATTGCAACCATGTCCATGTTGCTGGACGAATTTGGTGCTGATATCAACGCAGCTAATCAATCTGGTGATACTGCTTTGCACGGTGCTGTAATGAAGGGTTCACTTGCTATTGTCGAGTTCCTGTTGGCTCGAGGCGCAAATCTCGATGCTATAAATGCCAAGAAGTTGCGTCCGCTGGATATTGCCATGGGACAACCGGGCTTGGGGATCGTAGCCAACCCAACTCTTGTTGAGTTGCTTTCCCGCAAACAGAATAACTAAATTTTCAATCCCAGAAGCACTGAAGCTGGCCGAGAACTATCCCATTTACATCATGGTAATGCTGCAGACACCTGTGATTTTTCACTTTGAAAATCTGCCAACAATTTACCTAGCCATATCAACAAGATTAGCGCTGGGATCACCATCACCGTGGTAAATATAAAAAACAAAGGCCAATTGCCATCCATAGCATCAACTATGGCACCACTGCCAGCGGCAAGTGTGGTTCGTCCAAAAGTGGAAATTGAAGACATCAACGAGAACTGTGTACCCGTGTAAGTGCGCGAAGCAAAATACGAAATGAAAGTCACCACGGCAACTGTAGCAAAAGCACCGCAAAAATTATCTACTAGCAATGTCAGCATAAATAACCACGGCAATGGCCCCACAACCGCCATAACTGCGTATAACAAGTTGGATGCTGCCATGGCGATTCCAGCCACCAACATCCCGCGTATCACTCCATACTGTGTCGTGATTACTGCCCCCAGCAGAGAAAATACTACAGTAGCTAAGCCCCCTAAAAATTTAGAGTACAGGGCAATTTGTTCAGTACTGAAACCCAGTTCTACATAAAAGACTAGGGACATACGTCCAAGCATGGCTTCACCAATACGAAAACTGAACAAGAACAGCAAAATGGCAACAGCCAGTTTGTTACCGCAACGATCGAAAAATTCAACAAAAGGTGCACAGATATAAATCTTGAACCACTCACCGAATGCAAGAGTAGGGCCCTTGTTCTGGTTTATTGCAATAGGTACTAGAGTGGTTTTAGGTTCGGGCGAAAGTGTGATCAACCCCATCAACACAACATAAACCAGTGCCAGCAGTTTGTAGACCACCGGCCAACTTAGACCGATAGTTTGACCGCCGAGCAGCAAGGCCACCGCACCACCTATAAACCCATAGCCTGACCACCAACCTACAGTGGCCATAGCCGAAGCATATGGCAATTTTTGGTCAGCCTCGTTACTGTCAAACATCATGATGCGATAGGCATCTACCGCAATGTCCTGCGTGGCAGAAGCAAAGGCAATACCAAGCGCAAACAACCCAAGTGTAAACAAATCCCCTTGCGGACTTGCCCCACTAAGCAGTAACGTAAAAATGATCAGCAGCGCCTGCATCGCTAAAATCCAAGAACGGCGCTGACCAAATCTGGCATATAAAAAGGGGATTCTAAAACGATCAACCACAGGTGACCAAAGCCAGTTGATTGCATATATAGCTGTCACACCACCAATGAAACCTATTTCGGAACGGGACAGCCCTTCACTTTTCATCCACAACGTTAACACCGAGCCATGCAAAACAAACGGGAAACCGCTGGAAAACCCCAAAATGAATATAGTGAGGAATCGGCGATCTAGCAGAGCTTTGAGTGAGGTGAGCAACGAGTACATAGAAACCAATGGTTAAACGGCAATGCTTAACTTAGCAGAAACACAGACTAGGTTCACCTGTGGAAACCATCAGTCGTAACTTTAAGGAATACGCAGCAGCCAAGGCCTGCAACACGAATAAAGTCATCAATAGTGCGCAGACCCGGGCCAAAATATAGATTGGCAACTACAAGGCCACTCAAGAGCAATTAAATTTTTCACCAGCACTTGATAACTAACAAAACACGATTGCTAAAACCAAAAAAAAACCCCTACTGTTACGGCAGGGGCTTTTTTAAGGAGCTTGTTAAAAGAATTTTATTCTTTGCGCAGATTTTCAATCATTTGCAAGGACTGCAATACATTTTCATCTGGGGATACACCACCCACAGTGCCCATAATATTGCCATCAACGCCGACAATAAACGTGGTGCGCTCGGCGAAACCGTGGCCTATTTCTTCACCGCGGGTATCTTTGGCGCCTTCACGAGCATCTCGCACATCTAGGGCATATGACTTGGCAATACTGCCATCGGCATCGGACACAACAGCAAGTTTGCCCGCACAATAATCAGGATCAGCGGAAAACACATTGAGACGATCGATACTGTCCAGCGACACACCCACGACTGATGCACCAGCGGCAGCAAATTTTTCCATATTGATGGCAAAGGTATGCGCCTGAATGTTACAGCCCTGGGTAT
>CAIMTR010000472.1 GCA_903844415.1 uncultured Gammaproteobacteria bacterium | reverse complement strand
CGTCAAGCGAATCCGATGTGGTTCTTATCGTGTTGTCATTGATTGACATTTCGCTGGTGGGCGGCTTACTGGTGATGATCATGCTCAGCGGTTACGAAAATTTTGTGTCTAAACTAGATAGCAAAGCAGACAGCACTCAGCTGAGCTGGCTGGGGCAAATGGACCCCTCCTCACTTAAGATGAAAGTAGCTGCCAGTATTGTTGCTATTTCTTCTATCCATTTGCTACGTGTGTTTATGAACATCAATAATGTCAATCCCGACCTATTGAAGTGGTATGTAATCATACATCTCACTTTTGTAGTGTCTGCTTTCAGCATGGGATCACTGGATAAAATCACTAAGAACCTGCATTAATCAGTCCCCGTTATTTTTTATCCATCATATTGTAGCGACCAAAGCGGAAAGCTCTGGCACTGAGTTCGATTTCTTTCAAAAAAATTAGCAACCCCGAGATCAAACATAACAAAGCAATCATGAACAGCACTGCAATCATGGTTTCCAACGCCAAAGTAAACAAAGTATCGAGAAATAAAATAACGATGACCAGACAAACAAACAAGGCGCTCATCGTGCATAAGAAAATTGCACGGTGAATATGGCGCGCACGACGCGCTAACAGTTTTTGTTCACTATCAATATCTGCATACTGCTCAGAACCTTCTTGCAAATCCATGTCATTCAAGCGTCGACCCCGGTCAATGACACGACCCAATCGCAGTGACAACACATTTAAAGCGCCGCTGATGCTGGCAAGCAAAAATACGGGAGCCACCGACAACTCGATGACATTTGATATGTCGGCAGCCTGAAATAGACTTTCCATTTTTAGTCCTTTTGCAAAAGATGGTTTAAAGGTTTAAAAAATCTACTCTTCAGCCCTGACTAACAACTTACTCTCCATGCAACTTTTAATAATTTAACAATTTTTTGCTTAACGGTAGCGACGCCGTTAATGCACGGCTAAACCTGACCCCAAAGCGCATCTTTTAAGGCATTAAATGCGCATTTTAGGCAGCATATACCGGCGTAGGACCTACGCAGCTAGTTCAGCAACAAAGCTATTAATGGTGATGTCCACCAGCGCCATGCACATGCCCGTGCGACAACTCTACTTCTGAAGCCTCACGCACCTCAACAACTTCTACCGTAAAACTCAGAGTTTTACCTGCCATAGGATGATTGGTGTCTACTGTGGCCATGGTGTGTCCAAGTTTTAATATAGTGACCTGTTGATGACCTTGTTCAGAAGCAATGACTGCTTGCATACCCACCTGCCATTTTTTAGCACCTTGCAATTGGCTGATAGGTACTCGTATTTCATTGTCGGGATGTAGTTCACCAAAGGCTTGGTCGGGTGGCAGTGTAATATCAAATTTATCTCCTACACTTTTCCCCACTAGGGCTGTTTCTAGTCCTTTGAGCAGTGAATCATGCCCATGCAAGTAAGTCATTGGATCGGCGCCCACTGATGTTTCCATTTGCACTCCATTTTCGTCTTTTAATGTGTAATGAAAACGGGCAACGCAATTTGTAGTAATTTGCATAAAACTGGCTCTTTGGGATTCTAAAGTAGCTGAATTGTCCCAGAAATTCGGATCAGGTGACAGCCTGCAAATTCATTCAGTGCAGCTTAAGGAACCCAAGGATAATATTGTAAAATGTTACCTGACCCACTTCCACGTCTCTGGAGATCACCATCAGCCCCCTTGTTATTTTGTTAATTATTCTTTTTTGCTTGTTGCAATTGCCATTGGTATTAAAATTGCGTAAGCAAACCCTACAATTGCAGGAACAACAAAATTATTTCAATGCCCAGGTTGAAAAAAATCAGCTTTTACAAGCATCGCAGGACGACGCTGCACAGGCATTGAAAACAGCTGAGCGCAAGGGTGACGAAGATAGATTACGTACCGCCCTACTCTCTTCCGTATCCCATGACTTAAAAACCCCCCTGGTTACTATGTTGGGAGCCGCAACATCCTTGCGCGATTTACGCTCTGATCTGAGTACTAGTGATAAAGCCGAGTTACTGGATTTAATTATCGGTGAATCCCAACGCCTAGAAAGTTATATCCAGAATCTGCTCGATATGACCCGACTGGGTCACGGTCAATTATCTTTAAGTCGCGGCTGGGTCTCAGTAGCAGAGATTTATCATGTAGTGGCAAAACGCTTTGACCGACTTTTTTCTAACCATCTATTGCACTTTCAACAAGTAGGAGAATTAAATGCTTTGTATGTGCATGCAGCTTTAATTGAACAGGCCCTATTTAATGTAATCGACAATGCACTCAAGGCCAGCGGTGCCGACAAGGAAATTTTGGTTACTGCAAGCTGTATTGAACCTACGATGTATATTCAAATTTCTGATCATGGGCCTGGCTTGCCAAGCTCGGAATGGGAAGCGGTGTTCGATCAGTTCTACACGTTCAGCCTTGGCGATTGTTACGAAAAAGGCACCGGACTTGGACTGTCTATTTGTCGCAGTATTATGCGGGTACACGGGGGCGAGGCACGAATAATTGCAGCTCCAGACGGTTACCGGCACTGCGTGCAATTGAGTTTGCCAGCTGGATCCGTACCAGCCCAAACAGATCAAAATTTTATTACAACAAGTAGTCTGCAATAAAAATGTAAGGCACTACAATATTGCTAGTTACTGATTTTAAAAGAGCTTAACTATATGACCAAAATTCTTGTGATAGATGATGAACCGCAAATACAGAAATTTTTGCGTATCAGTTTGAGTTCGCAACATTACGATGTCATCAGTGCCGATAATGGACGCAACGGTATTCAACAAGCATTGGAAAGCCATCCCGACTTGATTATTCTCGACCTAGGGCTGCCAGATATGGATGGCAAACATGTATTACAAAGCATTATTGGGGAAACCCGAATACCGGTGATGGTGTTGTCCGTACGCTCACATGAAAGTGAAAAAGTAGCCTGTCTAAATATGGGCGCTCACGACTATGTAGTAAAACCTTTTAGTGTTAATGAACTGCTAGCACGTGTGCGCCGCATTCTGGAAATTACAGGTTCTTTGAATAAACCCCTCGAACTTGTTTTTGATGATGGCGTGCTGCGGGTTGAAGAAATTAATCGTAAGGTACAGCTGCACAGTGAAGCCATCGCTCTTACCCGCAAGGAATGGGCAGTGCTTTTGCAACTTATGCACTCTTCTGCGCGCCTAGTGACACAGGCTAGTTTGCTGCAACAAATCTGGGGGAAGACCCACATGGATGACTCACAATACCTGCGTAATGTAATTCAAAAATTGCGTCAAAAACTAAACGATAACGCAGCGAAACCGCGTTACATCGAAACGGAAACGGGTGTTGGGTATCGCTTTATTCCTCCAATCGATACTCATTAAGGGACTTCCCAAAATTTTTTTTACTTGGGAGCTTTGTCGGTTACACGTTCAAGTCCTCATTTGTCGGCTTGTAAACTATGGTTCTGAGCGCAGCACTACCTCTCGCAAGCAAAGATCCTAAAATTCCTTAGATGCCCAATAACGCCATGCAAACACCTATTCAAATTACTCCAGTCGCTTTCATAAAGAGTCCTTACAAACAAAAGTTTGCCATACCCCGTCAACCTAATTTGGTACGTGAAGCCATAGGTGAAATTCATTTTGAACCCACTTTTTCTGATCATAACTGTCTGCGAGAAATCGAACAGTTTAGTCACCTATGGTTATTGTTCCAGTTTCATGAAACCGCTGAACAAGGCTGGACTCCCACTGTTACACCACCGCGTTTGGGTGGCACTACTCGTGTTGGTGTTTTTGCCTCACGTTCGACTTTTCGTCCTAACTCTATTGGAATGTCGGCAGTCGAATTTGTAGACGTTGTGCAAAGCGGTGTGTCTTTGATTTTACGGGTGCGTGGCATCGACTTGCTGGATGGCACTCCAATTCTTGATATAAAACCTTATATTCCGTATGCCGACTGTGTAATGGCCTCGACAGGTGGTTACGCACCTGCCGCCCCCCAAAATTCTTTGCAGGTTAATTTCTCAATGGTTGCGCGTACCCAATTGGAAACATTCAATACACGTTATCCTGATCTGGAACTTTTCATCACCCATGTGCTGCAACAGGATCCGCGCCCGGCTCAACATGTAAAATCAGAAAAAAACCGGGAATTCGGTATGTTTTTGTATGATTTAAATATTCGGTGGCGAGTTGCAGACCAGACCTGTGAAGTTTTTTTTATCGAAGCTGTAGATAAATGAATTGCGTTTAAAACTAGCTGTCTAACTAACAATTTACGAATTTCATCTATGCACTTGGACACCACAAGCACACTTACCGTCTACTTTTTAATTATGTCCACGCATTAACCTTCAAAATCATATTTCCTCAACAATTATAAGGAATTATGCGCTGTGATATATTGACTTCAATTTTTTGACACTGCACAACGCAGTCTCAATGATGAATAACATAACGATATAAAAAAATTCCATCCTAGGGGGATCCGTTGAAAGCTCTTAAACTCAATAAATTAGCTTCGATCATAGTGTTAACAGCACTCATGTCTGCCATTGGCAGCATTGCCCAAGCGCAGCCTCAACGGCGTGTTACCGAAAGCCAGCCCGCGCCACGCAATGAAGAAGGCCGGGTAATATTAGGATCGATACCAGGACAAGTAGGAATGTGGTCCGGCTTTGGTACCCGCCCTATGTTGAGTGTTTTCGATGTTATGCCAGAAGGATCCATCATTGCTTACACTCCCTACGACGAAGTTTTAAAAACTCCCAACCGTTTTCCCAAAATAAAACTCAGTGAAATACCCTATCAACCATGGGCCAAAGCCTTGTTCGCCGCCCGTTCTCGTACCCGCTTCGAACCTTATACACGCTGCAAACCCTCGGCTGGCGCGCGCGAAGTTGCAACCGCGTATGGCACCCAAATTGTCGAGTTTCCCGAGATGGATAAGATCTACATATTCCCTACTGGCGGGCCACGCCATTTCCGTACCATATTCATGGATGGCCGGCCGCACCCAACCGATTTGAAGCCTACTTATCACGGACATTCTATCGGTCATTGGGAAGCCGATACGCTAGTGGTAGATAGTGTCGGTTTTAATGAAAAAATGTGGTTCGACGCCGAAGGCTCACCCCATACTGACCAATTACATTTGATTGAACGTTTTTCCCGCCCATCGCTCGAGCAACTGAAATACGAAATCACGGTCGATGATCCCGGTGCTTATACTAAAACCTGGAGCAGTGGATTTTTTATGAACTGGGACCAAGAAGAGACTTTTGAGTTTGTGTGCCAGGATCAGAATCTAGCCTTCGACTTGATGCTCGGCACCGAGTATGAAGTGATGGATCGTAGTCAGCCCATCTTTCCGTAACTTTGCAATAAACACGATCAAATGCCGAGCCTAACTTCGTTGCATACCAATCATGGAGCTACCCGCATGTTGTTTACCAACCATCCCTTGTTACGCGGTGTTTATTTAAACCTCGTCGTATTTATTTTAATGCTTGGTTCTAGCCTGACCTTGGCACATCACGGCATCGCTACCAAATTTGATCCAGCCAAAACGCTTACTGTAAAAGGCCGTGTCGCGCGCGTCGACTGGTCCTTTCCGCATGTGCATATTTTCCTGCT
>CAIMTR010000471.1 GCA_903844415.1 uncultured Gammaproteobacteria bacterium | reverse complement strand
GTGCAGGATTTTATGAATCCCCACCATCGCTCTCACCTTTGATCAATGTCGGGTAATTATTTGGTTTTAACATGCACCCATCCTTGCCAGTCATTTTTTTGTCACCCTAGTCTCCTCAACACGCTTCACCTACAATGCGCCACCTTGCAATAGCAAGCTACCTAATTAAAAAAATTCCATTCAGCGCTGCAAAATAACCAGGATTCATGTCTAACCATCGCCTTCATTTCGATGCAACAACTCTTTTTGCCTTGTTAAAGATGTCCGTACCAATGGTCATTTCTCAAGGTGCATTTGCTGTAATGTTATTTACTGACCGCTATTTTCTTGCGCAATTGAGCCCATTACATATGGCTGCAGTATTGGGTGGTGGCGTAGCTTGGTATTTCAGTTTTTCTTTATTTAACGGGATTCTGGCTTATGCCAATGCTTTGGTTGCGCAATATCTTGGGGCAAAACAATTACACAAATGCAGCAAAGTTGTCAGCCAGGGGATTCTCATGTCCTGTGCCTGCATTCCAATGCTCTTCATAATTACCTTATTAATGCGAAATATTTTTGCAGTCATGGGACATACTCCAGAACAAATTGAACTGGAGAAAAGTTATTACAGCATCCTGATGTATTGTAGTTTTTTTACATTGCTAAAAGTGTGCATGGCATCTTTTTTCTCTGGCATAGGACGCACTAGTGTAGTGATGATTTGCGATCTAGCCGGCATCCTACTCAACATTCCACTTTGTTATATCCTGGTATTCGGTAAATTTGGTTTTCCTACCATGGGCATTGAAGGAGCAGCGTGGGCCACTGTTATCAGCACATTGGTTACCTTGTTATTTTTCTTTAGCTTCTATTTAACAATACACAACCGTGAGCGCTTCGACATTGGTGCTTCCTTCTTATTTGAACCAGGTATTGTCAGACGTTATCTCCGCTTAGGTTTTCCTTCTGGTATGGAATTGTTTTTGAATGTGGCTGCCTTCAATTTATTTTTGCTGATGTTCCAATCGTACGGTATACCTGAAGCCGCAGCAGCTACGATTGTATTCAACTGGGATGTCTTGTCTTTTGTGCCGCTGTTAGGGCTGAACATAGCTACCATGAGTTTGATCGGAAATGCAGTTGGGTCCGGCAATATGGAAAAAACAAGTGCCGTCATTACCGCCGGTTATGTATTGGGATTAGGTTATTCTCTGGTACTGGCCACGGTATATTTTGTGTATCGCATACCACTGGTCGATGTTTTTATCTTCGGGGATGTAGATACCGTTGCCATCCGCGAACTTACTCGTTTTATGATGATTGGCCTGTCATGTTATGTATTGTGTGAAGGTGTCTTGCAAGTGGCCACAGGCGTTTTGCGTGGCGCGGGGGACACCCGCTGGATAATGATTGCCTCGGTCTCTTTGCATTGGTTAATGCTACTGAGCCAGTTTCTTATTATTAAAGTGTTTGACCTAGGCCCTAGAGTTTCCTGGATTGGATTTGTTATTACTATTTTAGCCATCGCTGTAGTGTTTTTATTACGCTTGTCTGGTAACCGTTGGCGCGACCCAGCGCGTTTACAAGCGTTAATGGCGGAATGTCATTAAGGCCACTCATAACTATCTTCTTAAACAAACCCACAGAAAAAATTAAAGTAACTCTTTTGTAGAAGAAAACACTAAGTATTGACTCTGCAAGTCTTACTAACCCCAATTCGCCACCTACTTGCAATGTAAACACTAGGTTAGAATATACTAGTTGCAAGGAGTCGCTAGCTGGTATTCATAGTTTTCGTCAACTACTATGCAAGAACAACTTCTCTTTATGGCTCAACCAATTTCTAGTTTTCACGAATACAATACTGCTCTACACACAAATTTTTCTAGCTAGGTAAAACAAGGCAAATCTGTGGAATTCATCCAATTAGCAATCAGCTTCATCCTGCACATCGACCAGCACTTGCTTGCAATGTTCGACCAATATGGCGTGTGGATATATGGCATCCTATTTGTAATCATTTTTTGTGAAACTGGGTTAGTAGTAACACCATTCCTACCCGGAGACTCCTTATTGTTTGCCACTGGCGCATTAATAGTCGGCACCAGTTTAAATGTACATCTGATGGCATTAGTTGTTTTTAGTGCTGCTGTATCCGGTAATGTTTTGAATTATTTTTGCGGTCGTTTTTTTGGATTGAAGTTATTTCATAATCCTGACTCGAAATTTTTTCGCCGAGATTATTTGTTACGTGCAGAAGTTTTTTTTGCGCAATATGGAGCCAAAGCAGTCGTCATGACACGCTTCGTGCCAATTATTCGCACATTTGTACCATTCGCAGCGGGAATGGGCGGAATGAATTACCCACGCTTTATGACATACAACGTGCTAGGTGCCTTGTTGTGGGTATTTCTATTTTTATACACAGGTTATTTTTTTGGCAATCTGCCCGGCATACGCGAAAATTTCACAATAATGATTTTTGGCATTATTGTGTTGTCGTTAATGCCTATAGCCTGGGAATGGTGGCGGATACGGCGTGTTGTTACCTAAACCTTATAAGGAAGAGAACCTGCCTTCCACAAGAGCGTTTGCTCAATATGTTTCCCAAAAAAAAACCAGCATCAGCTGGATTTTTTATTTGGTGGTGAGGGAGGGATTCGAACCCT
>CAIMTR010000470.1 GCA_903844415.1 uncultured Gammaproteobacteria bacterium | reverse complement strand
ATGTAGGCAAGGCAAAATCGGTATTTAGTACCGATGATCCCGACTTGTACATCATGCATTACCGTAACGACACTTCCGCATTTGATGGCACAAAGGTAGAAAAACTAGCTGACAAAGGCAGAGTAAATAATTTTTTTAATGCTTTTATCATGCAAAAACTCGCAGAAGAAGGCATCAAATCACATTTTGTAAAAGTGTTGAATTCCAGCGACTCGCTTGTGCATCGTTTGCAGATGATTCCAGTTGAGTGTGTCGTGCGCAACATCGCGGCAGGTAGTCTAAGTCGACGTTACGGAATAGCGGAAGGTACTATTATTAATCCTCCAACTTTTGAATTTTTTCTGAAAAATGATGAACTCCATGATCCTATGATCAATGATTACCATATTATCTCCTTCGGTTGGGCCACGGCTGAACAAATAGCTGCCATGAAAGCTTTAACCTTCAGGGTTAACCAAGTGCTCAAGGCGTTATTTCTGGAAGCCGGCATGTTACTAGTGGATTACAAACTTGAATTCGGAATATACAAAGGCGAAATGGTGCTGGGTGATGAGTTCAGTCCAGACGGGTGTCGTATATGGGACAAGGATACCCATAAAAAAATGGATAAAGACCGTTTTCGTCAGGACCTTGGCAATGTTATTGAATCCTATAAGGAAGTAGGTGAACGCTTGGGTATCGATTTCTCAATTTCTTCTTAAATATTTTAGAATTTTTGCGTTTTAAATCCTGAATCCTCTATCGCTCAATAGTGATGGCGGAAAATTTTCTCATACAGCATACAGCGGGTATAAAAGATGGCAGCTCTTATTCCACTCTTAACCCTGATTTTGCTCGCAGTGCTTTTTGTGCTTGGCGCGATATCTATCATTTTTTTTTGGAACCGTCGGCCGTCGGTAATGCCCGACAGACTTGCTGAAGTTGCTGTTTTGCACGAGCGAATACAGGGTCGGGAAGCAGAAATATTGCAGTTGAAAAAAAATGCGGATCAATTGCGATTACAGCTAGCAGTTGAGCATACAGGTGCTCTTCATTCCAGGGAACAAATTTCCAGTCTGGACACCTTGCTAAAGCAGGAACGATTGCAACATCAGGATAAAATGGCATTGTTGCAAAATGCACGTGAACAGATGGGGCATGAGTTTCGTAATCTTGCAAATGAAATATTGGAACAAAAAGGCAAAAGTTTCGGTGAAACGAGTCGTCAGCATATCCAGGAATTACTTAAACCTCTGGGTGAAAAAATTCAATTGTTTGAGAAAAAAGTTGAAGACACTTACGACAAGGAGTCCAAACAACGTTTTGCACTAGAAAAAGAAATCAAAACTTTATTTGAGTTAAATTCACGCATCAGCGTAGACGCAGTTAATCTTACCAATGCGCTGAAAGGTGAAAGCAAAACCCAAGGGATCTGGGGGGAAGTTATTCTGGAGCGAGTATTGGAGAAATCAGGCCTAGAAAAAGGCCGTGAATATGACATTCAAGTAAGTCTCAAAGATGAAGACGGGCGTACTCGACAACCGGATGTGTTGGTTCATCTCCCGGACAACAAAAACGTGGTAATTGATTCCAAAGTTTCACTAACTGCCTATGAAGGATATTTTAGTGCCGCTGATGAGGAAAAACGAGCAGTTTTCCTGAAGCAACATATTCTATCCATAAGAACCCACATCAAATTGCTTTCTGAAAAAAATTACCAAAATTTGCAGACTTTGCGTAGCCTCGATTATGTTTTGTTATTTCTTCCTGTAGAAGCCGCTTTCACCCTGGCAGTGCAAGAAGATGAGCGCCTTTTCACTGAAGCTTTTGAACAAAACATTATATTGGTAGGACCTTCAACCCTGCTAGCCACCTTACGCACTATTCACAACATTTGGCGTTACGAATATCAAAGTAAAAATGCTCTTGAAATTGCAAAACGTGCTGGTCTTCTTTATGACAAGTTTTTCTCCTTCACCCAAGATTTGGAGGAGATTGGTAAGCGTATTGATCAGACCCAAACTGCTTATGAACAAGCACACCAAAAACTTATGAGCGGTCGCGGCAATCTGGTTACTAGTGTCGAAAAATTAAAGACTCTTGGAGCGCGAGCCAGTAAACAACTGCCTGATCATTTGCTGGAAGACGACACAGATGAGCTAGTTGCTGGTCTAGGTTCAGCTGAGACTTCAAGTGCAGAAGACAAAGTGAATAAAAATGACTGATTTGACTGCCGTCAAACAGTTTTTACGCTGCGAAACACCTGCAAGCTGGGTGGAGATGGCTCTAGAAAACCTAGATATCTTACTGGTAGATCACGCCAATTGTGAGAAAAAAGCAGCTGCAACCGCCATGAACCTGATGTATCGCTATGTTGATAAACCCATGTTGCTTGAAAAAATGGCGCATTTAGCGCGTGAGGAACTATTGCATTTTGAACAGGTGGTACGCTTGATGAGCGTAAGAGGTTTGCAATACGCACACCTGACTTCAGCGCGATATGCAGGTAGTCTGCGTGAGCATGTTCGTACTTTCGAGCCGGCTCGGCTAATCGACACTCTGATTATAGGCGCGTTTGTAGAAGCTCGTTCCTGCGAGCGGTTTGCTGTTTTGGTCCCGTATTTGTCTGGATCACTACAAAAATATTACAAGTCACTGCTGAAATCTGAAGCTCGTCATTTTGAACTTTACCTTGAATTGGCCAGGGAATATGCAGGGAAAGCAGGAACCGTAGATGTTGATGTAAGAATCAATTTTTTTGCTGAACTCGAAGCTAGATTGATCAACTCTAACGATACGCAATTTCGGTTTCACAGTGGCATACCTGTACTTCTTTAATCCTTACAGTTGAGAGGGCGAGAAAGGGTATTTCCTAGCTTTTCCTCAAGTGACACAAGATCATCACAAGAAATATTATCATTCCCGATCAAAGCAACAAATCGCAATATAGGCATGCTCAACAGTGATCTGATCTCTGTCACAGCATTATTACTAACGTTCAGTACGCGCAAGTTTTTCAGCTCGAGCAGCGGATTTAAAGTACTGATGGCATTATTGCTTACATCCAATTGTTCAAGCTTGGTCATCTTTTCAATGCCAGACAAGGTTGTTATAGAGGCCCCTGGGCAGGCAAGCAGAGTTACAGTAGTAAAAAGTTTTGTTTGGTCTGCTTGCAAAACCTGATTTAAACATGCTTGCAGTGATGGATCACTGAGCACACCAGATTTTAAGGCTGCATTGGGCGAGTAAATAACATTGTTGTTAAAGCTAATAGAGTAGGGATTTAGACTACATGCTGTGCAATGAATTAATACACAAAGCGGAATGAATAAACGAGTATAAAAAATCATGTTTTAGTCGCCAAAATCAAGGGTTGAGGGCTTGCTGAAAGATGGTAATTGGAGTGTAGTATCGGTAGTATGCGCACCGAGTGTGTCCGGCTGGCAACCCAGTTAAATCCGGGAGCCTTGAATTTTAACAATATATGCGGATTTTCCAGTTAAAACCGCCAGAGTAAAGGGTTCTTTCAATGAAGCTAAATAATCTTCCAACCATGGCAAATTCTTTGCTGATGGGTAGTGTAATAGCGTTGTCTCTGCCATTGTACGCACAAAGCGAACTTACTACAGAGCAACAAAAAGTGGGTTACGCAATAGGAGCTAATATTGGTTCAAACATTGCGGGTCAAGGACTCGGAGCAGAAATTGATTTTGCTGCATTGTCTGCAGGCATCCAAGATGCAGTAAGCGGCAGCATGAAGATGACCCCAGAAGAACTTACTGCAGTTATGGAAGAATTCAGTACCAAACAACAAGCAAAACAACAGGTAGTAATGGAAGTACAGGCTCAGGCAGGACGTGATTTTCTTGCGAATAATGCTAGTCAACCGGGCGTAACTACCACTGCTTCAGGTTTGCAATATGTTTCTTTGACTGAAGCCGCAGATGCCAGCGCCGCAAAACCTACTGCATCAGATACTGTGAAAGTGCATTACCACGGGACACTTACCGATGGTACTGTTTTCGACAGTTCAGTTGAGCGTGGAGAGCCAATTTCTTTCCCACTTAATGGTGTGATTCCAGGCTGGACAGAAGGCTTACAATTGATGAATGTTGGTGACAAATACCGCTTTTTTATCCCCTCTGATCTTGCCTATGGAACCGAGGGTGCAGGTCCTATTCCGCCTAATTCGACTTTGATTTTTGAAGTGGAACTACTTGCCATTGAAGCGCCAGCTGCACCGTAAGGATTCTAGTTTTGACTGGTTATTAATTGATGGAACAACTTCAGCTTAATCAAGCATTATGTAGTTTCATTCGTACTTCACCTACCCCTTTCCATGCTGTGTCAAACATGGCACAGCAACTGGAAGGGGCGGGTTTTACTCTTTTGCAAGAAACAGCTGCCTGGCAACTTAATCCCACAGGTCGTTATTACCTTACGCGAAACAATTCTGCCCTGATAGCTTTTCAACTAGGGGGATCCAACCTTATTGATGCTGGCATTCGTATGCTAGGGGCGCATACAGACAGTCCTTGTCTTAAAATCAAACCACTACCAGAATTAGTTCGTCACGGTTTTCTACAACTTGGGGTTGAAGTTTATGGGGGGGCGTTGCTCAATCCTTGGTTTGATCGAGATCTCTCCATAGCAGGTCGAGTTAATTATGTAGATAGCAAGAAACAACTCAGAAACTGTTTGATTGATTTCGTAAAGCCAATTGCAGTAATTCCAAGTTTAGCT
>CAIMTR010000469.1 GCA_903844415.1 uncultured Gammaproteobacteria bacterium | reverse complement strand
TGCTGTACCGCCTCTTGCAGTGATTGAGCAGTTACCACTGGCACGACTTTTTGTAATACCTGCGCAACTTTTTGGGCATCTTCACCATAAACAACTGCAAGTTTTCCATACCGAGCCATCACAGGACCTAGTTCACCAAACTCAGCACCCTTGCCCGCTCCACCGGCAAGCAAAATGATGCGACCCATAGTACCCAAACCCGTGATGGCGGCTACACTAGCGCCAACATTTGTTCCTTTGGAATCGTTGTACCAACGTACACCTGCAATGGTTTTTATCCACTGGCATCGGTGCGGTAAACCAGGAAATTCACGCAGTGCTACCAACATGTTGTCCCAATCAAGCCCTACTGCATGACCAAGCGCCAAGGCTGCCAGTGCATTTGCCACATTATGTTGACCCGCAATTTTCAACGCGGCTACTTCCATTAAAGGTTTTTGCCCATATGCCAACCAGTATTTTCTATCTATTAGAAGCACCCCAAATTCTCGACTCTCGTCCTTACCAACGCCAAAACTGCTGACCTTGACGGAAGCAGGCAGCAATGGACGACTAAGGGCGTCGTCACGATTGATGACTACTTGTTTACATCCTTGAAAAATTCTGTGTTTGGCTTTGTGATAGTCCTGCATGGACGCATAACGATCCATATGGTCAGGACTCATGTTTAGCACAGTAGCCACTTCAGCATTTAATTTACTGGTGGTTTCAAGTTGAAAACTGGATAGCTCCAACACATACAAATCCCTGAGTGGTTCTGCTAGAAAATCCAGCACAGGTGTGCCGATATTGCCAGCAACCGCAACGTTTTTACCGGCTTTATGTGCCATTTCTCCAAGCAGAGTTACTACTGTACTTTTAGCATTGGAGCCGGTGATTGCTACAAGTGGCGCTTTATTCACTTTTGCAAACAGGTCTATGTCGCCGCTTATCTTCACCCCATTGGCGATGGCTTTTTGCACAGCTGGAGAACGCAAATCGACACCTGGACTCATCACCAAAGTATCAGCATTGCTTAAAGTGACACTGTTTAAATTGCCTGCTTCAAAAACCACATCAGGAAACTCATTACGAAATTCAGCCAAAGCCGGCGGCGCACTTCGAGTATCCACAACCATGAACGGAATTTTTTGGCGCTGCAAATAACGCGCACATGACAGGCCGGTTAATCCCAAACCGACTATTACATGATGCTTATTGGAGTTACTCTGCATGAATTTTGATTTATCTCAGTTTCAAAGTAGCCAAACCAATCAACACTAGAATCACAGTGATGATCCAGAAGCGCACTATTACTCTCGGCTCTGGCCAACCTTTTAGTTCAAAATGGTGATGTAGCGGAGCCATCATGAAAATACGTTTGCCTGTGAGTTTGAAAGATGCCACTTGCAGAATTACTGAGACAGTTTCCATCACGAATACACCACCCATGATGACTAGTACAATTTCATGTCTAATAATAACGGCCACTATACCGAGTGCTGCGCCTAGCGCTAACGCTCCCACGTCCCCCATAAAAATCTGTGCAGGATAAGTGTTGAACCAGAGAAAACCCAACCCGGCACCAGCAAGAGTGCCACAGAAAACGGCAAGCTCGCCCGTTCCTGCAATGTATGGAATATTGAGATAGGCCGAGAATTCAAGATGGCCCGTAAGGTAAGCAATAATTCCCAATGCAGAACCGACCATGACTGTCGGCAGAATGGCGAGACCATCCAGACCATCAGTAAGATTCACAGCATTACTGAAGCCTACGACAATGAAATACGCGAAAATGATATAGGCTGGACCCATGTTGAGCGCAATATTTTTGAAAAATGGCAACATCAGTTGCGTTTCTGCAGGAGTGCTTGAATGGAGATAAAGGTAAATAACGGCAGCAGCACCAAATAATGATTGCCAGAAATATTTCCACCTAGCAGGCAAACCTTTGGGATTACGTTCAAATACTTTCCGATAGTCATCCACCCAACCTATGCCACCAAAACTAGCGGTTACCAACAACACTACCCACACATAGTGATTATTTAAATCTGCCCAGAGCAAACTACTCACTAGAATACTAACGAGAATTAGCGCACCGCCCATCGTGGGTGTTCCAGCCTTACTGAGATGAGATTTTGGTCCATCATCGCGTATAACCTGACTTATTTGATGATAATTCAACCTACGAATCATGGTTGGGCCAATCAACAGCGACATTACTAACGCTGTCAGAATGCCAAGAATTCCACGCACAGTTAGATATTCGAACACTGAAAAATTCGTGTTGAATTGAGATAGATATTCAGCTAACCAAAGCAACATGTGTCTTACTCCTGAGCTTGTGTTAGAAGTTTAACAACATGTTCCATACCAGCACTTCTGGATCCTTTTACCAGTACATGCACGTCTGCTGTCAGCAACGGATATACAGCAAGAGCCAACTGCTCCCTGTTATCTTTGTGCACAGCACCTCTACCGAAAGCAGTAACTGCCAAAGAGCAAAGTTCGCCTGTACCAAAAAATAGTTGGATCCCTTTTGCCTTTGCATACGCGCCGAGCTCGGTATGTGCGGAATTTTTTTCACTTCCCAGCTCCCCCATATCTCCGGCTACAACAATACGAAGACCAGGTAGTGTTGCCAAAACATCAATGGCGGCTCGAAACGATGCCGGACTGGCGTTGTATGTGTCATCCAGAATTACTGCACCGTTCAGACCTGAGAGCATGTTCAACCTACCTTTAACACTTTTCATGGCGCCTAAGCCCTGAACCACTTGCGGAAGTGTTGCCCCCCCTTCCATCGCAAGCGCAGCTGCTGCAAGTGCATTACATGCATTATGTCGACCAGGTAAAACAACATTTACCATGGTAGTGCCTTGTGGAGAAATCAGGCTAAAACTGGAACCGAACAAGTGCAAATCAACAAAGTCTCGCAGCTGATAGTCTGCCTTGGTGTTGCTGTTTGTACTGATAGTGACTACGCGAACATTTTCGCGATGGTTGAAATAAGCCGGAATGTTGGCATCGTCTAGGTTCAACACCGCAGTGCCACCATTTCTAATTGACGGCCATATCTCGGCTTTGGCTTTGGCCACACCTTCCAAGGTACCAAACCCTTCTAGATGAGTTTCAGCAACATTGGTGATGTGAGCAATATCCGGCTGCGCTAATCCAGCGGTGTAGGCGATTTCGCCGGCGGCATTGGCACCCATTTCAATTACAGCAAATTGATGTTGCGCAGCAATTTTTAACAAAGTTAAAGGCACACCTATATCGTTGTTTAAATTTCCTTTGGTGCTTAGGACAGAACCACTACAGGAAAGAATCGCTGCTGTCATTTCCTTAACGGTGGTTTTGCCTTGACTACCAGTCAGGGCGAGCACCTTGGCCTTGGATCTGCAGCGGTTATATTTGCCTAAGAGCCCCAGCGCAAGCATCGTATCGGCAACTTGCAGTAGGGGCAGGCGAGCGGTGACACTTTCGCTCACAAGAGCAGCCGCCGCTCCGCTCTGCTCTGCAATCTGGACAAAATTATTGCCGTTAAAATTGGGCCCTTTGAGCGCCACAAAAAGTTCTTGTGGTTGCAGGAGACGCGTGTCGGTACCTACGGCACTAAACACAGGGTTACCGCCAGTGAGTACACCGCCAGTGATTCCTTGTGCCTGCTGCAGACTCATCACTTCGATCACACCCTAATACTCGTTGAATACATGTTACCGTTTGGTGTCCCGTTAATTTCAAACATTGCTACTAATTGTTCCCAACCTTGCTTAGTCGATTCCACTTAATCAGCCACAACAGAAAAACGCTGGTTGAGGCAAAACTGAACTTGATTAACATCGTCAAACTCAAAACGCTCATCTTTTATTTCCTGATAGGACTCATGTCCTTTTCCGGCAATCAGCACCACATCACCCTCTTGTGCCCAGCCAATGGCATAACTAATTGCTTCGACGCGATTTGCCCGCACTACTACAGCATCTGTTTGCCTGATGCCGGCCTGAATATCTGCAATGATGGCTGCCGCATCTTCATACCGAGGGTTGTCGTTTGTGAGCACCACCAGATTGGCCAATTTTTCAGCGATGGCGCCCATTAACGGACGTTTACCTTTGTCCCGATTGCCTCCACATCCAAACACACAACAAATCCGACCACCACAATGCTCACGCAAAGCCTGTAGTGCATTTTGCAAACCATCTGGTGTGTGTGCGTAGTCAACAACTGCAGCAACTGGGTAACCTGCAATCAACTCCATGCGGCCACGCACTGGCGACAAAGCACTAATAACGGCGACAATTTTCTCAAAATTGAAATTAGGTTTATTTTCTTCAGAGACCAATACGGTCGTGAGTACAGCCAGTAGATTGCTGGCGTTGAAATATCCATAAAGCGCACTTTTTATCGTGCTAGTACCCCAGGGAGTAACAACAGTCAGCTCCATTCCGGCGCTATGGAAGCTCAGTTTAGTGCAATAAACGTCAGCATCGGCATTACTGATACTCCAAGTAACACGAGCAACATTCGCGGCAAGTGAATCCATGATGACCAAACTGAAAGGATCATCAAGATTAATCAGTGCCTTATGTAAAGTAGGTGCAGAAAACAAGCGCAATTTTGCAGCACCATAGGCCTGCATACTGCCGTGGTAATCAAGATGATCACGTGTGAGGTTGGTAAATACTGCAATGCTAAAGTCTTCTACATCAACTCTGTGTTGCTGTAGGCCATGAGAAGAAACTTCCATTACAACTATATCTGTGTGTTGCGCTTGTAACTCTGCAAATATCTCCTGCGTGCGAATTGCATCTGGCGTAGTTGCTGGACCGTTAGATTCCTGCATCAAGAGTTGCCCGACTTTGCCATAACCCATTGTACCAATGACACCACATTGGTAACCAAGAGCACTGAATGACTGCGCCACAAGTTGACTGCATGTGGTTTTGCCATTAGTGCCGGTGATGCCGATCATCTGCATGGAGCGCGCCGGATAACCATAAAATCGGGCAGCAACCTGACTAATTTTTAAAGCGAGATCTTTAATGGGAATAATCGGTACAGAATCAACCTCCTGAGCATTTTGATACTGATAATCTGCTTCTGCCAATACCGCTACTGCCCCGTTTTTTATTGCAGAAGTAATAAAAGTTCGGCCGTCAGTAGAGGCACCTTTATAAGCCAAAAACAAATTCCCCTGCTTAATGCAGCGCGAATCAAGCTCAATACCATTGAGCTTTCGCTCCAAAACTGGTGGCAACTCACATTCGACCTCAAGCAATTTTGAGAGCTGCATCGTAGTATGCAACTTATTGGCCACACTCATGGCACCACCTCAATTGCATTCTGCGCCATACTCAACTCAGCAGCTGCAGCTGGCATTGCTGGCTCTTCAGAGACTTTAGGCTCTGTCAATACAGGTGTGACATTCAGTATTCGCATGGCTCCGGCGGCAATTTGTGCAAATACCGGAGCAGCTACAGCACCGCCGCCATATTCAGCTCCTTGCGGCTGATGAATGGTGATAACGGCAACAATTCGCGGATTATCTGCCGGCACAAAACCAGCAAACAATGATATGTAATTACTCTGGTCGTACCCCTTGCCCGCTTCATAGAACCATGTGGTGCCGGTCTTGCCCGCCACTTGATATAACGGAATATTAGCCTTTACTCCAGTGCCTCCCATGTCAGTACTAACCACTCCTTTGAGCATACTGACTATGGTTTCTGCTAGATCGGCAGCAATTACTCGCTCACCAGTGACTGGTGCGTCTAGCTTCACCAGTGATACTTGTTTACGAATACCACGATTGGCATATATCGCGTAGGCCTGCGCCAGTTGTAGAGGAGTGACTTGAAATCCATAACCATAAGCCAGTGAAGCTATATCCGCTTTGCTCCAGCGCGCGTGATTTGGCAACACTCCGGTTTCTTCACCCGGAAATCCCGTACTAAGACTCTGACCAAAACCAACCCGAGCCAACACAGCCAGCATTGGCTCTGGACCGATTGTTAAACCCACTTTTGATGCACCCACTTGACTGGATTTGGCAATGATACGTGCCAGTGTGGAAGGGCCGTAATCCACCGGATCTTTAATTGTATTGCGATCTACAACTACGTAGCCTGGGCTGGTCTGTACGATAGAGTTAGTATCAAACAACCCACTTTCCAAAGCCGCTGTCATAGTAAAAGTTTTTACCGTGGAACCCGGCTCCAAGCGACTGACTATGGCTCGATTAGTCAATTCACCCTCATCGAGACTGGTAAGGTTATTTGGGTTATATGAAGGCTGGCTCACCATCGCCAGCACTTCCCCGGTTACAGCATCCAGCAGCGTTGCCGTACCACCACTGGCGCCCCGCATGGCCACCGCTTCTTTTAGTGTCTTGTAGGCTAGGAATTGCAGCCGCGAATCAATGCTCAGCATCAGATCTTTGCCGGGCGCAGCTTCAGCATTAATTTTGACTTCACGGATAATGCCGCCTAGCCTGTCTTTGAGAACTTGGCGGGAACCTGGAACACCACTCAACCAATCGTCATACGCCAGCTCCATTCCCTCTTGTCCGGCATCTTCTCCATTAGTGAGCCCAACCAGATGTACAGCAGCTTCTCCCATCGGATAAAAACGTCGGTATTCTTCCTGTGAATACACACCAATGATACCAAGGTCGAGTACTGCCTTAGACTCAGCCGGCGACATTCTGCGTTTTATGTAAAGGAACTCCTTCTGGGCGCTATCTGCAATCCGCTTTTCCATGACTTCAGGATTGATGTCAATACTGAAAAATGCAGCAGCTCGCTCTGGCATTTGTTCTGGGTGTTGCAATACTTCTTTGGGATTTAGCCACAATGATTGCACGGGCGAACTGATAGCCAAAGGTTGCCCATTTCGATCAACGATATTGCCGCGATTGGCAACAATTACATCATTACGAACCGTACGCGCATCACCTTCGCGCTGCAGAATGCTGTTGTTTATTACTTGTAGATCGACAATCTTCCATGCGATAACCAACAATAAGGAGACAATACAAATACAAACCAGACTCAATCTCCAGATTGGCTGATAGGGCTCATTTATCGGCCTAGTCACCTGAGAACACCACTACTTTATTCAGATCAGGCACTTCCATTCCCAGTTCTGCGATAGCCATGTCCTCTACTTTACCTTGCGCCACCATAGAGCTCTGTTCCAGCAATAATTGTCCCCACTCGACTTGCAACTGATTACGCTTTTTTTCTTCAGCCTGAAGTGAATTTAACAAATGCCTGCTGGTAAAAGAGGTATAGACAACTGCCAAAGCCGAACCTGTTATTGCAAGCAACAATAAACCGAAGGCAAGCCAGAACTTGAGCTCAGGAGCTGATTGTTCCTTCACCTGTTTGGCGCTTCTGGTACCGGGGAGGGTCATCATTTCAGGCTATTTTCTCCGCTACACGCAACATCGCACTACGGGCTCTAACATTGACGTCGCGCTCATCCGCACTTACCTTGATAGCCTTGCCCACCATTTTGAGTCGTGGCTTGAGCTGATCGTATGTAATAGGAACTCCTGGCGGGAAATCATCCCCTCGCACATTTTTCTGAATAAACTGTTTAACAAGTCGATCTTCCAAGGAGTGAAAACTGATGGCGACCATACGACCACCTACCACCAGCAACTCCAACATAACACCCAGAGCTCTCTCCAGATCTCCTAATTCATTGTTGATGAAAATACGGATACCCTGAAATGCACGAGTGGCCGGATGTTTGTGTTTTTCCCAAGCCGGGTGTGCTTGTTTGACAATTTCCGCCAATTGCAAGGTGCCAATAATTTTTTGATCAGCGCGAGCAGCCACTATTGCGCGCGCCATTCGACGAGAAAACCGCTCTTCGCCATATTCATACATTACGCGAGCGATCTCCTCTTCAGCTGCGACCTGGATCCACTGTGCAGCACTGCTGCCTTGACTCGTGTTCATACGCATATCCAGCGGTCCGTCTTTCATAAAGCTAAATCCGCGCTCCGGGTCATCTAGTTGAGGCGATGAGACTCCGAGATCCAACAACACTCCTTGCACCGCCCTGCCCGGCTCCATTTCTTCTGCAAACTTTTGCATGTCTGCAAAACTGCCATGACAAACGCTCACCCTTGCATCTCCTGCCTGCAATATATGAGCAGCTACGATTGCTTGTGGATCTTTATCTATTACCAACAACCGTGCTTTACTACTCAAACGCTCTAATACCAGCCGACTATGTCCACCTCTTCCAAAGGTTCCATCAATATAAAGTCCATCAGGATTCGTTATCAGCGCATCAACAGCTTGATGCAGCAGTACAGCTTGATGATCATCAGTGGAGTTATGAGTTTCTACAGCGAAAATCCTTTCAGTTTGTCCGATACGCCGGCTGCGTAACCACCGGTGTACAAGGTTTTTTGTTTACCTAACCAAGTTTCCTCGTTCCACAGCTCAAGCTTGTTTGATTGACCGACCAAGGCCACTTTTTTGTCGATACCCACCAACTCGCGCAACAATTGCGGCACTAGCACGCGACCACTACTATCGAGCTCCAGATAAGAC
>CAIMTR010000468.1 GCA_903844415.1 uncultured Gammaproteobacteria bacterium | reverse complement strand
AATTAAATATCGTTTTAAATTTTATTTTTGATAAAACCTTGCCGCAATATATTAAATGCGATGATGTTCTTATATCGCGCATAATTATAAACATGCTGTCCAATAGCATTACACATTCCGGTTCTAAAACCATTGCTTTAAGTGTTCGTCCGGTTAGCATTCCAGACGCTTCTGGAAAATTTTTATTGAGAATAGAAGTGGAAGATTGGGGTGTTGGAATTTCCGCAGATGATCAAAAAAACATATTTAACATGTTCTGGAGAAAGCCCACCCATACTGCAAATTCCAGAGGCTCTGGCCTAGGCCTGCATATTTGCAAAACACTTGCAAACACACTTCGCGGAAAAGTTGGGGTGGTTTCTACTGTGGGTAAAGGTTCAACTTTCTGGATTGAGATTGAAGCGCAAAAAGTATTACAGGAGATTGAGCTTAAACCTGCAGTTAATTCAATCTATCATCTGGACACAAAGTTCAATGGTCACGTTCTGCTGGTAGATGACAATGATATAAATCTTGAAATAGGTTCTATCATACTTAAGCAATTGGGCTTTCGGGTTGATCAGACTGACAGTGGGGAGGCAGCTGTTAACCTAGCAGCCGCAAATAAATACGCGTTGATTTACATGGATATAATGATGCCGGGAATTGGCGGATTAGAAGCATCAACAATTATTAAAGCCAATCCCCTGAACAGTAAGACTCCTATAATAGCTCTAACCGCGCATCTACCAGACGTAGGTCATAATCAATACGCTCTTTCAGGAATTATCGATGTGATTCCCAAGCCAATTGAACGAGACACATTAATAGCAAAAACAAAACTAGCTTTGGCATTGGTCGCTTAGTGGTCTGAACTAGTAAATGATTACAGACCATTATTTGACCGCACATCAACCCATTACCTTGAATATCGTAAACGTCGTATTTCGCCCCTTAAGAACACAGCCACAACTGCATTTTCTTACGAATGGTCAGCATATTTTTGTTATGATCAATCTCTGCGCTGGACAGGCGCGCAGACTATACCCTGCTGCCACCTAGATAAATCAGGTTAGCCCAGCAAAAGACTTGCTTTCACCACCATAAGATTATTTTCAGCACAATATCAGGTACCAGTAGTAATGATTTCAGCATTAGATGCACTAGCAAGGTTGCGCGAAGGCAACAAGCGTTTTGCCACTGAAGACCAAACTCGCGCTCCGATCAAACGTAGTGATCTGGTGGCTGGTCAGGACCCCATCGCCATCATTCTGGGTTGTTCCGATTCACGTGTGCCGGCTGAAATCGTATTTGATCAAGGACTGGGTGATTTGTTTGTGATTCGCGTTGCAGGCAATATTGTGGCCGCATCGCAGGTGGGCAGCGTGGAGTTTGCTGCAGCCCGTTTCAGCACGCGGCTGGTGGTGGTTTTAGGCCATACCCATTGCGGCGCGATTGAAGCAACAATAGAAGAATTACAACGACCAACAGTCAATCAGTCACGTAATTTGCGCTCGATTGTCGATCGAGTGGCACCTTCGGTGGAAACCCTGCTCGCGGCTGACTTAAAACTCGATCAAACAGCGATAGTGCGACATGCAGTACGCGCCAATGTGCGTGCATCTGCCAATCATTTACGCCATGGCTCGGAAATCTTGGAGCAATTAATTCAAAACGAAGGTTTGTTGGTTGTCGGTGCCGAATACTCACTGGAAACCGGAATCGTTGATTTCTTCGACCATATGCCTTTGGCTAAATAATAAATATTCGTTTGCACAACAGAGACTATGTTGATGTGGTGTACCCTGTTTTATTTCTCTACCACGCCACCCCATAGTCATCGCCATAGTCACTTGATCCACCCATTAATGTGCCGTGTTCCTGATCAATAAATATGCCATTAATGGGGCCCGAGGTACGACCTTCCGTTACCACGCTATATCCCATCTTCTCCATGCGTACCATCAAGTCATAGGGCATGTCGGCCCTTAACAACAACTTGCCTGGCTCGCTAATGTGGTCTCCAAAAGAACTATGCGCCTGATAGCTGCCCATGTTGGCTGCCTCGCTAGCTTCTTGCACATCCATGCCAAATTCCACTACGTTGAGAAAAAACTGCAACAGATTTTGATCTTGAAAATCGCCGCCTTGTACCGCAAAAGACAAGAAAGGTTTGCCGTCTTTCAATGCCATGCTAGGCGAAAGTGTAGCGCGCGGTCGCTGACCAGGTGTGAGTACATTGAAAGGATTACTACTGCCGTCCATCACAAAACTTTGCATACGTTGCGAAAGACCTACTCCGGTTGAGCCTGCAATAAAAGCCGGCACCCAACCACCACTGGGCGTGATCGAGACTACCCAACCTTCAGCATCGGCAGCTTGTATTGACGTGGTGCCAGCTCGGAGGGCTGCTTCGTGAGTCATGGTATTAGTACTAGCCACAGCAAGCGCCGGAGTTTTCGGTTTCCAGTTTTTCAGTTCGGTGCTGTAAGGATTTTTGCCACCCGCCTGGAAAGCATAAGGATCACCTGGTGACACCAACGGATTATTGCGTCCGTTAGGAATAGATGCAGCACGTTGCCGTGCATAGTCTTTGCTCAGCAAGCCACCGATAGGCTCTACAGGTGGCACATAAGGATCACCGTAGTAAAAATCACGATCTGCGTAGGCCAGGTTCATCGCCTGATACAAAGTGTGGATATATTCAGGTGAGTTATAGCCCATGCCACGCAAATCAAACCCTTCTAATATGTTAAGTGTTTGCAAGAGTACCGGCCCTTGCACCCAAGTATTGAGCTTGTATACATCAATTCCCTTATAGGAAGTCATGACCGGTTCTTCGATATGCACTTGCCATTGATCGAGATCGGCCATAGTGATCAACCCGCCTGCCGCTTGCACGGCACGAGTTAACTCTTGCGCAATATCGCCCCGGTAAAAACGTTCGTAGGCTGCCATGATGGCTTCTTTACGATTAAGACCAGTAGCAAGCGCTGCACGTTCGGATGCGACTAATTTATTGAGAGTGTTAAGCAGATCTTCCTGCACAAACATTTCACCCACCACAGGAGCTGCCTGTGCAGTTGGACTTAGTGGGTTGTAATGTGGCAACAATACGCGCCGCGAATCGTCCCACAACCGTAGCAGTAATTTGTTGCCTTCGATATTTTCTGACTGCACTTCTTCGATGGGATAACCGGCTGCCATTTCCATGGCCGGAGCCAGCACTTGTTCAAGACTCATCGTGCCAAATTCAGCCAACATCACCAAAAGACCACCTGGAGTGCCTGGTGTAACTGCAGCAAGTGGCCCATATTCAGGGGGGTACGCCATGCCGAGCTGATTTTGAAAATAAGCAGGCGTGGCGCCTGTAGGAGCAACACCTAATGCATTTATTGCTATAACTTTGCCTGTGTGTGGATTATGAATAAGTGCCTGCGTTTCACCGCCCCAGCTTAAGGTGTCCCACATCGTGGCTGCAGCAGCTAGCATGGCGCACGCAGCATCAACTGCATTGCCCCCGCGAGCAAAAACTAGGGCACCTGCAGAGGCTGCAAGGGGTTTTCCGGTAATGGCAACCCAGTGACTACCGTGCAAAGGTGGTTTATTGGAATGTTTATATTCCTGCGCTAAAGTGATGTGAAATGTGGCCAGAAGAATTAAAAGTATTAACGCGTTTTTAACCACAAAAAAACGACGAGTTACTGCAAAAAACAAGATTTTGTGAGATGTCATAGAACGCTTCATCCTACTAAAGAGCCAGTTCTACCATAGCATAAAACTGTAATGGAGTTACTTTGTTAGCACAGAAATTTCAAGAGTGGTTAGGTGCCTTTTACAGTGGCAAATTGCAAGCGTTCATGAAATTATTGTGGATAGCCCTAAAAATCTAGGTAGGCGGCAATGATCATACTTCAATTACTAGTTGTGTTAGGTTGTTTGCTGGCGGGAAGTCGCTTTGGTGGCATGGGCTTGGGTCTGATCAGTGGCATTGGACTTTGCATTTTTGTATTTGGATTTGGTCTACCGCCAGGCGAACCACCCGTACGTGTCATGCTCACTATCCTGGCAGTTATTGGTTGTGCTGCAACCATGCAAGCCGCTTCTGGCCTGAATGTAATGATGCAGTTTTCCGAACGTTTGTTGCGCAAACATCCAGCCCATATCACTCTCCTAGCCCCGCTTACAACCTGGACACTTACCTTTCTGTGTGGAACTGGACATGTGGTGTATACATTGTTTCCTATCATCGGGGATATCGCACTGCACAAAGGCATACGCCCAGAGCGGCCCATGGCAGTTGCAGCCATTGCAGCACAAATGTCCATTTGTGCTTCGCCTGTTTCCGTGGCACTAGTGTCGCTGGTTACAATCCTTGCCGCTCAGCAAGGGTTTGGCACTGCCTATACCATGCTGGATATTATCAAGGTCACATTGCCGGCATCTTTGCTTGGCACATTACTGGCAGCACTTTGGAGTATGCAACGCGGTCAAGAATTGGCTAACGATGCCGAGTTTCAAGCAAAACTGAAAGACCCTAAGCAAAGAGAATATATCTACAGCGGTGGTGCAACTTTACTCAATGCGAACTATCCGCAGAGCGCTTACCGCAGTGTGTGTATTTTTTTTGTGGCGATTGCATTAGTTGTTTTGCTTGGTGCCTACCCCTCATTGCGACCCGTGTTCACTATCGATGGCAACAGTGCCGCGCTCGACATGAACCTTGTGATCCAAATGATGATGTTAGTCGCCGGCGCTTTTATGTTACTCACCTGCAACGTATTACCTGCCGACATTGCCAACGGATCTTTGTTCAAAGCCGGCATGACAGGAATTTTCTCGGTCTTTGGAGTTGCGTGGATGAGTGATACTTTTTTTGCAGCCCACATGGCTACACTTCAGATGAGTCTGGCTGATATTGTCAAAACCCAACCTTGGCTGTATGCAGTGGTATTATTTCTAGTAACCAAACTGGTCAACAGTCAAGCCGCGGCCATTGTTGCCATCGCCCCAATGGGCCTCGCACTGGGCATAGAACCGAAATTAATAATCGCTTTTTTCCCGGCCGCTTATGGTTATTTCATCATCCCCACCTACCCTACTGATTTGGCCTGTATAGGCTTCGATCGCTCCGGCACTACGCGAATCGGCAACTATTTATTCAACCACAGCTTTATGATGCCTGGATTAATCGGCGTAATAGCCGGAAGTGCAATTGGGTATGTATTAGCAAAGCTACTCTTGTAAAAAAAGTAGCTCTGCAAAGGGCAGGTAAGCGTTTATTGTGATCTGATAACAGAATAAATTTAAGTAGCGGCAATATCACCCATAAATTGATGTGCAGGCAAAGTTGGATTGCCTCAATCTTTTGCTATTTATCCCCTACGGCGCTGGCCAAATCATGTTCCCTGCTGCATCCAGCAACCCCATCTGCCCTAGTTTTTCCACCGTAGCCGAACCAGCTCTGATCGGTGCTGAACCGTTGAGATTGGAGGCTGGTAATATCCCCAGACTGGCGAAAGTACCATTGGCAATATCGATCATGTCGGTATAACGCAAATTGGATTTCATCGGGCCATCGTTGACTTGTAATGCGCGCGGCCAAAGATGATTGATTCCACGCACATGACGCCATGAGAGCAAGGTTAATTTATCACCCACTGTAAATTCTTCTTTAGTGAAACCATAATCGATCATGGTATTAATGGGATGACTGTTGACTTGCCATGTAAGTCCTAGTTGATCTGCGGGCAACTCACCACCAGTAACAGTGATGGTAAATGACACATGTGGATTACCCCATTTAATAGCGTCAATGGTACCTTCAACGCGTATGAAGCTAGAATCAAAGGCGCCATATTCGGCTTGCGTGTTGTGATGGGCATTTGTCGTTGTACTGCCTAGCAAAATTGTTAACAAAAGCATAATCCTGAAAAGTCCTGACATAGCTGTCACCTCCAATTGTTATTAACTTTCAAACATACATACACTTGACAACCCTGATGCTATCACACCGATACTAGGTGTTTCGTTTGAAAATATTACATCTTATTTAGATTCTGTGATTTCAAAGTTGCCGTATGGGACTCTTTGCAAACTTATCTGGTGTAAAATTAGCAACAAATGGATTTCCCATGAGCTCGGTAGTAAGCTGCCGCTCTTTCTATAAAAGCCCACCTGCAAGCTATTTTTCATGCCTACGCTAGTCAGTTTTACTATCGATAATCTGGGTGATGCTGCTGACTTGCAGCGTGGCAAAATTACTGCCCCGCGACCTGACGGTAGCAATCAGGCGCTCGAACAAGGTTATCCTGCTCTACTGGAACTACTAGCCAGCAATGGCATCAACGCTACATGTTTTGTTGAAGGCTGGAGTGTTAGACAGTATCCACGGCAAGTACAGCAACTGCTGGGACTGGGTCATCAACTCGGCATGCATGGCTGGCAGCATGAAGAATGGGCCCAATTATCTAATGCAGAAATTACCGAACTGGCAACCCGAGCTACTGACAATTTTGTTGCAACCACCGGTACGGCCCCGCTCGCTTTTCGTGCACCCGGCGGAAAATCAACCCCCCACACAAACATTGTTCTAGCTAAACTTGGCTATCAAATTGATGCCAGTTTTACCGAAAGTGGTGTCATCTCGCAGTTGGAACCTGAGCTTGTCAGCATACCTTTTGAATGGTCTGGCGTTGATGCCACCCACTGGTTATGGAATTCTTCTACGCATGCCGAAGTGGATAAACTATGGCAAACCGCCTTGCATGAGGCAGTTAAATTCGATGGTCATTTCGTGTTTATCTGGCATCCACATATCATGGGTATCGACGCACAAAGACTGGCCACTGGCGCACGCATCATTCGTTATATAAGGAATGATCCGCAATTTCAAATTGTACCCCTAGACCAAATGGCCTCAACAAGAGCTTGACCCATGTTCTTATCAGCCATTAAAGAACGTAAAGTAAGTGAAAATATCACACTTTTGGAAATAGAAAATGCGCATGCAACTGCAACAATTTCGCTGCACGGCGCACAAGTCATTAGTTACAAACCCAAACACGACGGTCGTGAGCGTTTATTTTTAAGCAGTAAGGCTCGTTGGGATGGCAGCAAGTCTATCCGGGGTGGTATACCAATTTGTTGGCCCTGGTTTGGGGCACATAAAGAAAATCCACAGCTACCCATGCATGGTTATATCCGCACTCAGCTGTGGGACTTACAGGAAAGGGACGATTTTGAAAAACACACCCGCCTCTTGTTTAAAGCGAAAGATACCTGCGGCCTTGGTTTTACCGGCAGCGCAACTCTTACTTTGGAGGTGCTTATAGGAACCCAACTATCAGTCACTTTACACACAACAAATACAGGTGTTGATGCTTTCAATCTGAGTTGTGCACTGCATACTTATTTCGCTGTTGCCGACATCCATCAAACTAGACTCAAAGGCTTAGAAGGTCTTTATTCTGACAAAACCCGTCAATGGGCTACGTTCCCTACCCCTGTACCTTACAAGTTCACCGAAGTCACAGACCGTATTCATTTACATGCCGCACCATCATTAATTGTGCTTGAGCAAATCAATACCACAGCCATAGTCTCCAGCGGCCATGACAGCATAGTGGTTTGGAATCCATGGAGCGAATGCGCACAATTATTTCCGGATATCCAAGCAGATGAATATCAACAAATGTTGTGCGTTGAAACTGCAGTTACACAAGGTTTTATGCTGCAACCACGACAGTCTCACGCACTTGTTCAAATCATTGAATGACCACTGCACTGCTGAACTAAACGGGCCAGCTTGTGATGTTCCCGCTTTATACAATTCTGGGTTAGCATAGCTGTGGACGGTAATCGCTACTTTGATTGGGTTGCCTTCACCAAGCTTGGAGGAGAGCCATGAAAAACAATAAAAATAGAGCGCGAACTTTTACAACGATGCTGATCAGCGCTTTGGTTGCACACCTTGCTAACGCTCAGGTTGCAGCCCCTACACCACCAGACATTCGTCCGCCTACACCACGCCTAGAAGATGGCACTCCCAATTTGGGTCGTGTCGAAATTGGCAAGGGTTATTGGGCATTGGAACAACATCGTGTTTACGCGGATATTCTGGTGGGCAGGACAGATATTCCGCATCTGCCCTGGGCAAAGGCACTGGCAAGCGAGAGGAGTGCTACCGAGTCACGTGATGATCCTCAAGGACATTGCTTACCTCCCATGGGGCCACGCATGATGACCACACCCTACCCAATGGAAATTGTGCAATTGCCGCAGCAACAACGTATCTTGATGATCTTCGAAGGCGGCGCGCACATGTGGCGTGAAATCTACATGGACGGCCGTGAATTTCCCGCAGGTGATGAGCTGAACCCCACCTGGATGGGTTATTCAATTGGACATTGGGAAGGCGATACACTGGTTGTCCAGGTGCGCGGCTTCAATGCCAAGAGCTGGCTTGATATGACTGGCGATCCCCATACCGAACAGTTGGTTATTACCGAAAAGTTTACACGCACCGATCTCTACATTCTGCATTATGAAGCAACCCTCGATGATCCCGGCGCCTACACTACCGACTGGACGGTGGCGATGGACATCAAGTGGGATCCGGCCGGGCAATTACAAGAATATGTGTGCCAAGAAAACAATCTTTGGCACGGCAGTAAGCTTAATCAGTAGCCTGTCTAATCAATAACAGGGGGCTTGGGTTTTTTTAGTCTTGGTTTTTTGGGCGCCCCGGCAGTTGCACTAAACCCAGGTCGGGAATCTTTACTGAATTCACTGCTCTTAGCTTTCTTGAACTCTGGCTTAAGATTTTTCTTAAACTCAGGTTTGCCGTCTTTTTTGAAACCAGAATTGAAGTATGGTTTTTTATCCTTGTGAAACTCGGATTTTTTTTCTTTATTGAATTCCGACTTTTTATCTTTTTTAAACTCTGGTTTTACACCATTGGAATAATCTGCACCCTCACTGTGGGGTGTTTTTACGAAATCAGATTCTTTAACATTGACCGATGCTTTACCACCATCAACCCTGCTGATATTCATCTGTTGTTTTCCTACCCACACCCTTTTCAAATGCATAAAAGTTTCTTTCGGCATGCCTTCCGGTAAGTCCACCAATGAATAATCATCAAAAATATTGATACGGCCGATGTGCTGACTGCTGATGCCTGCTTCATTGGCGATCGCGCCCACTATATTTCCAGGTTTCACTTCGTGAATATTGCCAACTTCTATGCGGTAACGAGTCATGCCTGCCTCAACAGCATTAGACTCACTAGGGCGGCGACTGCGAGTACGCTCGGGCCTGCTGCCACCATCTTCTGAGTTTGCATTCCATTCTTTGCTTTTGCCTTCGTGACTTCTAGTTTCTCGTGGTTGTCTTTCTTTGCGTTGTTTCCATTCGGGTTCAGCACCGGATTCGCTACGTTCACGGAATTTTTCTTGCGGTTGTTCTTTCGTTTTTTCCAGAAACAAAGCATTGTCACCTTGCAACAAACGCGCCAAAGCTGCAGCTATTTCCTGCGCTGGTATATTTTGTTCCAACTCAAATTTCTGAATTAATTGCAGATATTGGGACAGTCCGCCAGCGGCTAAAGTATCTGTAATTTGTTGCATGAATTTTGATGTGCGGCGATCGTTGATAAGATCAGTGGAAGGTAATTCCATCATCTCTATTTTTTTACGAGTGGCACGTTCAATAGCGATAAGCATGCGTTGTTCTCGTGGCGCCAGAAACAAAATGGCATCACCTTCTCTGCCAGCACGACCGGTGCGACCAATGCGATGAATATAGGTTTCCACATCGTAAGGGATGTCGTAATTGATAACATGACTGATTCGTTCTACATCAAGGCCACGCGCAGCCACATCTGTAGCAACCAGAATTTCAAGTTTGCCATTGCGTAATTTGTCGATAGTACTTTCACGCAACTGCTGTGACATATCACCATTGATTGCAGAAGCTGCAAACCCTCGGGCGGATAGTCTGTCGGCAAGCTCCACCGTAGCGGTTTTGGTGCGCACAAACACTAGCATGGCCGTGAATTCTTCTGCTTCCAGTATACGTGTCAGCGCATCTAGTTTATAGATTCCGCGTACCGGCCAATAACGCTGGCGAATGGTTTCGGCAGTAACGGTTTTTACTTCGATAGAAACATGTTCAGGTTCATGTAAATGTTGCGTCGCAATTTTGCGGATGGGCGCGGGCATGGTGGCGGAAAACAAAGCAATCTGTCTTTTTTCAGGAGCTTGTTCCAAAATCCATTGGACGTCGTCGATGAAACCCATGCGCAACATTTCGTCCGCCTCATCGAGTACGATAGTTTTTAACCCGCTCAGATCTAAGGTGCCACGGCGCATATGATCCATCACCCTGCCAGGGGTACCGACAATGACATGAGTACCACGTTTAAGAGCATTCAATTGCCCGCGAAAATCCTGCCCACCATATACCGGCAACACCTGAAAACCTTTAATAAAGGAAGCGTAGGTCTGGAAAGCCTCGGCAACCTGTATGGCCAGTTCTCTGGTAGGAGCTAGCACTAGTACCTGTGGTGTTTTTTGACTGATGTCGAGTTGACTAAGAAGGGGCAATGCAAAGGCTGCTGTTTTGCCAGTGCCTGTCTGCGCCTGGCCGATTACATCCTTGCCGGCCAGCAGCAAGGGAATAGTAAGGGATTGAATAGGTGATGGCTTTTCATAACCAACTTTTTCCAATGCCTGAAATACTTCGGCAGACAGAGCCAGATCACTAAAGGTACTGTTGGGAGTGGAGTTCATGAAGTGTATGACTCTGGCGACAAAGGGCGCGCAGTATAGTGGAAATTCTAATAAAAACAAGGACTTTAGTGTATAAAACGCACAAGCAGTCGTAGCGGGTAAAGTCTTCTGACTTGTTGTATCTCACAAACTTTTTTGAATAAACACTTTTAACTGCGCTTAGCAAGCGTGGCCGGTTGCCTAGCCAGAAGAATTAAAATGAGTAAAATTATGCCAATAGAAAATTTCAGCTTTGGTAATTTTGGGCCGCATGTAAGGTTGCTACAGCGCTCGAATCCTCTTTGACTGACGTGTAAACTGTAGTTTAGTCGCAGAACCAACTGCCCCTCCAACATACATCCTGCTTTCCAAAGATACCCTGAATCGCCACATGATTATAAAAGCCGACCAACTATCCATACGCCTCAAACAACTTCAACTGCCGCTGGTATGGATTAGTGGGGATGAACCCTTGCTTGTACAGGAAAGCTGTGATGCCGTGCGCAAATTTGCCCGCACCCAGGGTTATACCGAACGTGAAGTGATTGATGCTGGTAAAAGTTTTGACTGGAACCAACTACTGGCAGCCAGCAATTCCTTGTCACTATTTGCAGAACGAAAACTGCTGGACTTGCGCATCAGAACAGAAAAAATAGACGAAGAAGCACGTACTGGACTTGAAGCTTACCTCACTAATCCCAACCCGGATAATTTGTTGTTACTGACCTCAGGGAAAATAGACAAGACATCGCAAGCAACAAAGTGGTTCAAAGCGCTAGAAAGTAAGGCCATGTTTTGTCAAATATGGCCCATCTCCGAACAACAACTGCCACAATGGATAATTGGACGCCTGCAACAACACGGATTTACTGCAGATCAAAATGCGGTGCAGCTTTTGATAGAACGGGTTGAGGGCAATTTACTCGCCGCAGTGCAAGAAATAGAAAAACTACGTTTACTCACTTCTGCCACCCATCTAGACACCCAAACAATAATAGCTGCAGTGGCCGATAGTTCGCGCTTTACCGTGTTCGACATGATTGATGCATGCCTAGTAGGCAACTCCTCGCGGGCATTAAAAATTCTGGCGCATCTACGGGCCGAAGGTGAAGAGTGCTTGATGGTGATGAGTATGTTGTGCAAGGAGATTCGTGGCCTTGCAATGATGCTTTCTGCAATTGAACAAGGTCAAAATATACAAGCAGTGTTGCAGAGCCATCGAGTTTGGAGTAATCGCACACAACTAGTATCGGCCGCATTAAAAAAACATGATCAACGTT
>CAIMTR010000467.1 GCA_903844415.1 uncultured Gammaproteobacteria bacterium | reverse complement strand
AGGCACAGCATATGAAGTGCCTGCTAATAAAACCAATTAAAAAGATACTGGAACTTCCGGGGCTGCCCCACTTTTAATTTCATCCACCAGTGTTGGTGATCCGTTTTCCCATACCAATAGCATTGAGCGTTTGGGGCTGAAGCCTTGATGCCGACAGTAAGCTGGCATTGCTGCCATATCCCCGGCCTTCATTATTATGCGCGCCAATGGTTTGCCGGTGTCGCGATGGTCGCAGGCCCATTGAATTTCATCACACATCTGGAAAAACCATTCCACCCTGTCATTGCCATGGATGATTGGCAGAATATGTTCCTCAGTAGTAGGGCACATAAAACTGTTTTTCACTACCGAAGTGAAGGAAGGGTTCCAGGTCACTTGCGAACGCGACAAGAAGGCGAATAAATTAAAGGCATGTACTTCATTTTCAAAACCGGGTTCTGGGTGTAACTCAGGCATGTCTTGTGGCACATCAGCAAAGGCACGATTAATTGGCGCACCACTGGCATCACTACGTAATTTTAAGTCTCCATCCAATCCAACACAGCGCCGTGCCAATTCACGGGCACGAGTAATGGCTGGAATGTTGCTGCCATTTTTTTGCCCGAATGGGGTGCCGGTTTCTTGCGGCGCAGCAAAAGGATCAAATCCGGCGTTGGTCCAGTCCGCCAACATAGCTTCAAAAAACTGGCGCAGAATATCTGTATCAAAAGTTTCAGTAAGGGCGATGCCTGCATCTTTCATAGCGGCATTGAAGCTGCCCGCGAACATGTCGACAGTTCTGTAATGGTTTACAGTGCCAAATACATTGTCGAAATTTACCCACCCGTAGAAAAACCCCCACGCTACATCACGCATCAGAGCGCGCAAAAAATAACCGACATCTAGTGTGTGGCTTTGTGGGCGGCCATCCGGGCTGGTCCAATGAATGTGACAAAAATATTCGTCGCGGCTGAAATTAAAACTACCTAAACTAAATTCTTCATAACCATATGTGTTGTGCATGACAGCAGGCACCTAATTCATCTGACAAATGTCAGACCAGCGTTCAATGGAAAGTTCACCTTTGCAGGTTTGAATAATAAGTACAGCAGGTACAACGTTTCGAAACTGATAGGCAGTACCCGCCGGCAACATAGCTTGATGCCCGCGTTGAATTGCCATCCACCCCATCTTTTTCCCAATAGGTTCACCTTGAACCAAAACGGCACCATTTTTTTCAGGATCGGCTATTTTTTGGCCGGCTTCTAGTTTGATTAAATGAATTTCAACCGCGCCATCCATGCTCAGCGCAAACTCATCGTGGGCACAAGTGTACCAAGGTGACTTTCCTTCAGCACGCATGACTTCCAACGAATATTGCTGATTTTGACCAAAAACTATACGTTCGAAAGGTTTGGCTTTAGCTGCAATTTCAAAACAATTGGAGAAAGCATAGTGCTTTACATCGTCGTCGATGGGCTCCACACGGCCTTTGTCATAAGCGGCTAAAGAGCCGAACTTCGTGTTATAAACAGGCAGCATAAGATCTTCCTCTTTTATTGTTGAATTCAATCTAATTCAATTTGGGGGTAATGGACAAGCTTATAGATAGTTATACCCGCTCCAGCAACATGGCAATACCTTGACCGACTCCCACACACATGGAGCACAAGGCAAGCCGGCCTTGCTGGCGTTGCAGTTGATTAACAGCAGTAATAACTAAACGAACTCCACTGGCGCCAAGCGGGTGTCCAAGTGCAATTGCACCGCCGTTGGGGTTAACAAATGCTGCGTCATCGGCCAGCCCGAGATTACGTGTTACCGCGAGCACTTGGGCAGCGAATGCCTCATTAATTTCAATTACATCCAAATCAGTAATCTTGGTGTTGGTGCGCTGTAGTAATTTGGCGATGGCCATAGTGGGGCCAATTCCCATAACACGCGGGGCAACCCCTGCTGTAGTTGCAGCAATAATGCGCGCTCTTGGTTGTAACTTGTGTTTATCAACAGCTGCGGCAGAAGCAATTATGATGGCACCTGCGCCATCATTAACACCGGACGCATTGCCGGCAGTGATCGTGCCTGAGGCGTTTACAATGGGTAAGAGTTTTTGGAGTTTATCCAATGTCGTATCAGCCCTTGGGTGTTCATCTGTTGATACAAATTTTATATCAGTGCCACGCCGTGAAATTTCAACGGGAACTATTTCCTGTGCGAGCCAACCGTTTTTTTCTGCAGCTGCGGTTCGCCATTGACTCCGTAAAGCAAAGTCATCTTGATCAGCTCTGTTGATGTTGTATTCGCGGGCAACGTTTTCGGCGGTATCTGGCATTGCATCAACACCAAATAACTCCTTCATTCTGGGATTTATAAAACGCCAACCAATGGTGGTGTCTTCAAGTTTCATATTGCGTGAAAAAGATGAGTCGGCTTTGTTCATGACAAAAGGTGCGCGTGACATAGACTCCGCTCCTCCTGCGATAATCAAATCCGCTTCATTGGATTTTATGCAGCGCGCAGCAATTGCAATTGCGTCAAGACTAGATCCACACAAGCGGTTAATGGTGGTTCCACTCACACAAACGGGAAGCCCCGCCAGCAAAGATGCCATGCGGGCTAAATTGCGATTATCTTCGCCGGCTTGATTGGCACAACCAAAAATAACATCATCAACCGCATCCCAATCGACTTGCGGATTGCGCAGCATCAACGCTTTAAGGGGTAGTGCAGCCAGATCATCGCAGCGGATTGTAGAAAGTCCACCTCCAAATCGACCAAAAGGTGTACGCACAGAATCGCAAATATACGCATCGATCATTTAATTTAAGCCATTGTGATGAAACATGATTATTACTAATGCTGATCTAGCAAACTGCAATAGTTTCATAATCTATTACCCTGCGTTCAGATCGGCGCGGGCCAATCAATTTTTTTAATTGCTGGTGCAAATCGTGCTGGTCGTAATTGTTGTAGGCTGCTAGAGAAATAAACTCTGAGTATAAAACTAGATCCGAGGATTCTTGAGAGTTTGAGCTATCTACACCAATCTCGATCTTTACTAGCCCGGGTAGCTCACTGCGCATTTTGGCAAGAATTTCTGTAGCTGATAATGCCAAAGTAATATTTTCATTTCGATCATTAAGTTTCCATGTGACGATATGTTTGTACATTAGTCCTTCAACCTTATTTTTGAATCAGGGTATGGGCCTGACACCGCGGTAGGCATTCTGAAGT
>CAIMTR010000466.1 GCA_903844415.1 uncultured Gammaproteobacteria bacterium | reverse complement strand
ATCCTGAGACTGCTCAACTGTTGGACTACGCCGCTACCTGTTATCACCAAAGCGAAGGGCTGTTTGATATCACATCGGGAATTTTGCGTCGCGCCTGGGATTTCAAAGCCGGTAAATTGCCTACACCTGATACAGTAAAAAAGTTGTTGGTGAATACGGGTTGGCACCAACTGCGCTGGTTTGCCCCGCTATTGGAGTTTCCAACGCCAGGCTTGGAACTTGATTTAGGCGGTGTTGTTAAAGAATATGCTGCTGATCGCGCAGCAACTTTGTGTGAACAACTAGGTATAAAGCATGGGCTTATCAACCTAGGTGGCGATATTAGAGTAATAGGCCCACATCCCGACGGCAAACCTTGGTATGTAGGAATCAGTAATCCGCAACAACCAAACTCTGCGTTACAAACCATCGAGTTGCAGTGCGGGGCCTTAGCCAGCAGTGGTGACTATGAACGCTGTATCACAATAGAAGGAGTACGTTACGGTCACGTGTTAAATCCTTTCACCGGTTGGCCGGTAAGTCATTTGGCTGCAGTGAGTGTACTGGCCGATTTTTGTGTAGTGGCAGGTAGCGCCGCCACTATTGGCATGTTGATGGAAAAACGTGGTGGTGCTTGGTTGCACAATCTTGGTTTGCCCCATTTGTGGGTGGATGTTAATGGCAACTGTGGGGGATCGCTAAATTAGCTAAGCTGCTACTTGCAATGGGCACTGAACTACTGGCATCAAGCATATGAGGTCACTGTTACGTTGGTTGTCGTATGACATACCCACGACTAGGCTCTTTACTAAGACTAACTTGACATAACTTTTGCTTATAAACACCTCTATTGCTGCAAGCAAAATGCTTGGTGTTACCTCCGTAGAATTAAATACCTTGTTGGCAAGACTATCGTCCAATCGTAAAGTGAGTAATGTAAACACGATCTGAGAAATACTCAGATCTTGACGCTAAATTTCTGTCAGATATTGTAATTATCGCGCTAGTTTCAAAGTGTTTTATATCTGTTTATCGCATAATGGTATACGAATATATCACTAAATTGCTCGAATGTTGTCTGCTAGAGTGAGAGCCTTATTTATAGATTGGAGTCTTTATTCCATGTTGTCAGCGTCACGAAATAGAGCAACTCACACTGCACTTTTAGCGCTAGTAACCCTCGTTTCTGTGTTGCCACTGCGCAGCCAAGCCGCATCCCCTCCAACTACTTTCTACGTCGAACCTGGTAGTTATGGCACTGCCCGTGAAACCGATCCGCCGGCTTATGTGCGCAACATGGCGAAAGCCGGATTCAACACCTCCAAAGATTTAAGCTGGCTGGATGCGGGTTTGGAATATCGCGTACGATTTGAATCCCGCGATGATGATATTCGGCGCGTGCCAATAACAGGGCTCGATCAACCTTTGCTGCTGCGCACACGTGGATATCTTGGTATAAAAAATATTCTAGATCCTCTTCGGCTCACAATGGAAGTGACTGATTCACGACGCAACCACAGTCAATTTGTTGATGACGATCGTGATGTTAATGAAATGGAAGTGATACAGGCTTTTGCAGAATTTTATTTGCCATCCATTTTGCAGTCTGACGCGCGTGGTAATAATCGACCGCTGCGTTTGCGTTTTGGGCGGATGGCTTTTGAGGTTCTTGATCGCCGTCTGCTAGGGCGTAACGAATGGCGTAATACCACTAATAATTTTGATGGGGCGCGGTTAACGCTAGGGCAAGACAGCAACGATTGGCAAGTGGATTTCATGGTGCTCAAGCCTGTGCTTAGAAATCTGACTGAACCCGACAGCCCTAATTTGGATCAAACCTTTAGTGGGTTGATTGGGCACTGGCGCAGCAATTCACCTGCCATCACGCTTGAGCCGCACTATTTTCGGCTTCAACAACAAGCGAGTGCTACCAATAATTTTCGTGAGCGTGATATCCATGCGCCGGGACTGCGTATTTATGGCAGGGCAGGCAAGGATAATGTGTTTAATTATGATGTCAGTGCCATGGCCCAGTTTGGGGATGATGGAGCAGAGCAACAGAAAGCCACTGCGTTCACTGCCGAAGTGGGTTATAGCTGGCAACAACCAGCGTGGCGGCCACGGCTTAGTTTGTTTTATGGCTATGCGAGTGGTGATCGTAATCCATTCGATAAAACCAATAATCGTTTTGAGCGTTTTTTTGGGTTTGCCAGACCTTGGTCAGCGGATGACTATATGATTTTTGAAAACATTCATGCCCCAAAATTGAAACTGGAATTTCAACCTATTTTGGGCGTGCGAGTAGACGCTGGTTACAATTTGTTCTGGCTGGCGAGTAGCACCGATCGTTTCAACAACCTGTTGGCGGGCAAGTCTGCCCATCGTGATCGTAGTGGTAACAGTGGTTCTTATGTTGGGCAAAGTGCTGATATTAGAGTGCGCTT
>CAIMTR010000465.1 GCA_903844415.1 uncultured Gammaproteobacteria bacterium | reverse complement strand
TTCTGTACAACAGGTGTACAACAACAAAAGCCACTATTGCTAGCGGCCTAAGTTGTTGATATTGTTGAAGATTTCGACTTTTAGGTAGCCTAAAATCGCTAGCGCTTCGCATACTGCTAGCCATGTAACCCCTTGATATTATTGATTTTTTAGACACGCTATCAACCGTGTACAACACCTGAACAACAGGAATTATTTCCTAAATACTCTAACTTATTGATTTTATGAAACTATCTCAGCACCTTATGTCTTCCAACCATAAACAAATTCCTTGCCCTGTACAACATCCTGTCAAACTGGAAGCTGATCGATACGTTCAAGCGGATCGCCACACTCCAGACCTCCGACAGGCGTAAGCCCTATTTTGATTCAACTATACCGGCCGGGACCTTAAAAAACCTGCAAGGAGCTGTGAAAGGCGCTGTGGTACCTACTGTGACGGTCGATGCCCTCATGGTCGGCAACAAGGGCTGGGTGGCCAAAAATCCCCACGAGGTAAAGCAGATCGCAGCTCTCAAGTTAAACTGAAACGGGGGGGCGCGCCATTCGAACCGAGCCCAGCACTACTTCACACAGGCGAAAAGTCGCAAAATAATGGCGGACTCATCAGTCAGTCAAAAGTAGGTTGCGGAATATCAACCGCCTGTGGGTACTGCGGTTGGCCATTAAACGGCCCGGCGTTGACCGGGCCGAAATCGCTGCGTCAACGAGTATTCGTCGACCGATCGTTTCATCAAGATTGAGTTACTTTATAACTGCGCCACTGCCTTAGACTTAGTGGCGACGGGTGCAGCTACTTCGACTACGTCTTTGACAGAAGTGTCGTGAAAAGGCTTTTTCATTTCCATGGCGAGGCTGGTGTAGATTTCGCTGACCTTGGTGGCTTGGGTGATAATGCTCTCGTGTGCCTGCTTAGCGAAGGTTGTTTGGATCTCAAACGCTTTATCTAGGGCTTTTGCACCAAGCAATTCCTGAAGGGCAGAAGAAGACATTTCGAAGTACTTCTTCGAGAATGCAGATGTTTCCTCGGCAATATTCTGCATACCTTTAGTCATGACGGCTGACGCAATAGTCACAGCTTCCATCTGGGCCAAGCTGAATTTTTGCATGCTTTCCACATTTTTCATCATAGCATAACCTCGCAGGTTAGAGGACGATTAAATCCATCCTAGCTTTATGCGTAAGGCTTAAGAGAGCGGTTAGCCACACGTCTTCAGCAGTTAATCACTACAAAATCTGCAAGACGTTTTAATGACTGTCACAATAAAAGATTGCCACTATTCCTTATCACCATCATCCACGGGCATCACCGCAAACCTCAGAATAGACGATGTTTGGCATCCCGGTTGTCATCGATGGCCCCGTTGAGCGACGCTTCAGCTAATACTGACTCGGTACATAAACTAATACCTTGCTCTGTACAATATTCTGTCAAACTGGATGCTGTTGGATACGATCAACGCCAAGGAAACTGGATCACATTGCCCTGATAAATGAAAAAATAGATGCCGTACTCCGCGACAGTTTGGAGAAACTCGATATAGGCATCTTTGTCATCCTCAAAACCTTCCTCCCAAACGCAAGAGTTGCCTGC
>CAIMTR010000464.1 GCA_903844415.1 uncultured Gammaproteobacteria bacterium | reverse complement strand
TCACCATTATTGCGCCGACTGTTACTCTTGCTGCCACTGGTTAATACAGTATTTACAGTGAAACCTTTTTGCAAACATAAAGTCTGCCGATCTTTGCTCACAACCTTGCTTGCGCAGGGTTCCTTGTTGGTAACAGACAGGCCGTTATAAGCAACAACTAATAAGTGTTTGCACTAGGTAGAAAATGAATACCAAACTAGGGTTTTTACATCCCGGTGAAATGGGAATCTCGCTGGCGGCAGTTTGTTATTCCAGTTTTGACAAGGCTGAAAAATAAAAAATCCGGTAACCAATCACTTTGCAGCAATAAATTTACCGGATTATATATATATCCTGCAGGTTAGAACTTGTCCCAACAGTATGTTTGTAGTTTGCAGTCTGGCTGCAGACTGATAATTTACTGCCTGATACCTTCGATCGCCAGCCACAAGCTAAGCTCTGGTTTAGGCAACAAGTTGATGCCGTAATCGGCTACGTTAATGACAATTTCACCTTCGAAACCTGCACGGTAATCACCAAAGGGAGAGTCGCCGGCACCTGTACTCACCGCAACAAATGAAATTTCTTTGCTCACGCCGTGCAAAGTGAAGGTACCAGTAACCTGAATTTTACCTGCACCCATATCTGCAATAGCTGTACTGACAAAACCTGCCGTGGGGAATTTTTCTACATCCAGATAATCACCAGTTTTCAAATGAGTATCACGCGCCTCAAGATTGGTGTTGATGCTGGCTGGATTGATATCAACCATGATCTTGGATGCTGCTATGTTGCTGGCATCAAAGCTGAAATGGCCAGTGACTCCATCAAACCGACCCCACAGTGAGCTAATGCCCAAATGGCTAGCGCGGAAATTTACTGAGGAGTGCATACCACCTCCCGTGCCATCAATTACATATTCTGCTGCATTTACACTGCCCATCATTGCTAGCAGTACTGCGGTGCCAAGGACTAACTTTTTCATCGAATTCTCCTGTTTGGGGTGTGCCGCAACTTACCCTATCTGCCTAAAATTCTCAATCTTCAGCTTCGTCTATTTGTTAGAAGCTCAGTGTGCACTTCACCTGTTCCAACTTTGAGCGTAGTCATGATGGTTTCATGATTAAAGAACACACGTGAACACATCCCTGTGGCTCTATATGGCTTCCATGCCGATGAGGACTTCTAAACCATGCAGCCACCATAACTTTACTAAATAAAGCAAGTTCAAACTGAGCCCTTACCAAACCTGTACAAATGGGAAATAATTGTCACTTATTCCCGTATAATTCTAGTCATGTCAGCATCCCCTCCATCTCCCGAACTTTCACACCGCTTCTGCATTGCACCGATGATGGAATGGACCGATCGGCACTGTCGATACTTCATGCGTTTGCTCAGTAAAAAAGCGCTCTTGTATACCGAAATGGTGACTACCGGTGCCCTGCTGCGCGGTGACAGCGCACGTTTCCTTCAACATGATCCCAGTGAATATCCGCTGGCTCTGCAATTGGGTGGCAGCAACCCGCAAGATCTGGCCATATGCAGCAAGATGGCCGAAGCAGCAGGTTTCAATGAAGTAAATTTGAACGTGGGTTGCCCTAGTGATCGAGTACAAAACAACATGATTGGAGCTTGCCTGATGGCCGAGCCCGCACTGGTAGCAGAATGTGTTGCGGCGATGCGTGCAGCAGTTTCAATACCCGTAACTGTTAAGTGTCGTACAGGCATTGATGCTATGGATTCGTTTGAAGCCCTAGCCGCTTTTATCAGTACTGTTGCAGATAACAGTGGCTGTTCCACCTTTATTATGCATGCCAGAATTGCCATGCTAAAAGGACTAAGCCCTAAGGAAAACCGCGATATACCACCACTTAACTATCCGCGTGTGTACCAGATCAAACGCGAATTTCCACACCTGGAAATAATCATAAACGGCGGCATTCAAACACTGGCATCCAGTGCTGAGCACTTATTGATAGTAGACGGTGTGATGATGGGTCGCGAGGCTTACCAGAACCCTTGGTTACTACAGCAAGTGGATAGTTTGTTTTTTGATTTACTCACACCAACGTTAAACCGGGCTGAAGTACTGCAACAATTGTATCCTTATATTGCCAACCAAATGACTGCCGGAGTTGCGCTAAATCACATCACCCGGCATATTTTGGGTCTGTTCCATGGACAACCGGGCGGCAAACGCTTTCGGCGTCACCTTAGTGAAAATGCGCACAAAAAAGACGCTAATTTAAAAACTCTGCAGGATGCCTTGTTAAAAACCATTTAAAGCAAACTCGATATTTAGGAACCACTAACCGTATGTTAAGCACTATCACCAGCTTCTTTGACAACTTCATTAAACCGGTTGCCAGCGATACGAACACATCTACAACGAACAAGTTGCATTTGGCCTGCGCCGCTTTGTTGCTGGAATTATGTGTTGCTGACCACGCTCAAGACGAAAAAGAAACACAAACACTGTTGAAAATACTCAGAACACATTTTCTGCTTGATGACAAACAGCTAAATGAATTGTGGTTACTCGCGCAACAGGAAAAAAACTCAGCAACGTCTTTATTTCAATTTACCAGTCTAATAAATACAAAATATGATCAAGTAGCAAAAACTCAACTGCTAAAACACATGTGGGAAGTGGCTTACGCCGATGGAAGACTCGATCGATATGAAGAACACATGATCAGGCAAGTAGCGGATCTCTTGTATTTAAGTCATTCGGATTTTATTCGTACCAAGTTGGCCAGCAAACCGCAGTAGGGTTGAGCAACTTGTAGCAAGCCATCAACTAACAATAACTTAATCAATTCTGATTTTTCAAGGCTTGCACAAGATCCTGAAACTCCAAGCGGTTTTGTTCACTGAGCGCCATCAGTGTCAAATGCGCATCAAGGACTTTTTCCCGAACAGTGGCCTCCGATTCTGTCTGCAATTTCAATTCGCTATATTGAGTATCTTGGCTCGGTGCCGACTTTATAATATTGAATATCACATCAAAACTCATACTAAGGAGAATGTGTGAGACATCTGGATTGGGAGAAAAAATTACCGGCATTAC
>CAIMTR010000463.1 GCA_903844415.1 uncultured Gammaproteobacteria bacterium | reverse complement strand
CTTCTATCGCTCTCCAACTTGCACTCCAAGGAGAAACGGTTGCGACACCTACACCTAAACTGCCATTTATATCAAATGTTGCGCGTACTGCATTGTTTGTATAAATCAGCAACGGATCATTGGTAGTTGTTCCAATGAACCCACCATTACCATCAGTTCCAATTTGGTTCTTCTTTGTTCCTCTTGTGAACTGGGCAACAGGAGATTGAATGCTCCCATCAAAAGAAACATCAAGTGCAACAGCAGGAGATGCCGTACCAATTCCAACCTTGCCACTTGTATTGGTTGTTGAAAAGTTTGCACTAGAAGTCGAACTCAGCGTCCCAGTAACCGCTGCTCCCGCACTGGTATAGCCAATAATCGTCGTGCCATTGCTCTGAAGGTTAAGGTTGCCGGATGTGTCGGCAGTTGTTACGACCCCAGCAGAGGTCGATGCGTTGATCGTTGCGGCCATTATCTTTTCTCCAGTGCGGCTACTTCTGCAAGGTAGGTGGCTTCATCAATGAACTCAGGCACAAGCCCCTGTTCTGCAAGCATGTTCACTATCGTTTCTTGGCTCATGCCTTGCCAAGCAGCATATCCACCATTAATTCTGGCAAAGAATTTCATCGCACTCTCCTTGCAGATAAGCGGCAATATGTATAGGGAGTTGCAACTGTGTACGCAGCAGCAATCTTGCCGTAAACAGTAGATGTTCCCGACAAGGAAACCCTGTATGCAGGGATAACACCAAATCCGTCGCTAGTAGCAGCAGTTGGGTTCGGGACATATGTCCAATTGCTTCCATACACGCGGTCAGTTTGATTAGCACCGGAATATAAAGAAATCATAATAAGATTTGTGGTAATTGTTGCGCCATTGGAACTCATATAAGCAAAAAATGTTACATCCCAATCACCAGCAGTTAAGGAAATGGTAGCCATGTTTCCCGGAGTGCCACCAGATGTTGGATAATTAATAGGCCCAACAACGCTTTCAACATACTCACCCACATACCCAGCCGTAGCCGAGTCGTTCGTCGTTGTGCCTACAATGACCTTCGTCGCTGGCCCAGTTACGCCAGCCGTACCGTCGAGAATGAGTGACATGGTTATTTGGCCTCCAACGATGCCTTGTATGCAGCCACTACATCAGGTGTCCACGCCACGTCGCAATGCGCTATTACATTGTCAGGCTGACCAGTGATGTCTTGACCGGGATAAAGGCTTGTGCGGTGGTAGGTCTTTGTCAACTCAACACCGTCTTCCATGATTTTGGTTGCTTCACGGTAAAGAACAACGCCATTCTCAGTGACGGTGATTTGATCTATTACTTTGTCTTTGGTAATTGCCATTTTGTTTTCCTTTGTCTGACTACACTAATCTGATGTAGTTAATTTTATGCAGATGCTTTGTAGCATCCAGTAAGAGAAATTTGTGTACCGTTAGCAAAAAAGGCTGGCGTAGACATTGAAGTTACAGCACCAGTAGTTGCAGCCAAATAAACATCTCCTGTACCACCAATGTCATAACCAACCAAAAAAGCATATGAACCAGATGAATTGGCAAAATAATTAACAGAGAAAGTTGCTCTAGCAGTTTGTGTTGCTGCGGCAGACGTAAATGGAAGACCTTGCATTGCGTACAAAGAACCATTGCCGATAGAGTTGACCCATATCCAAATTTCAACATAGACCATCCTGCCAATTTTTATGTAATTACCGTATTGCTGGGTGTATGTGGTTGTATTTGGGCCGTATACAGTAGGGGTAAAAGTTCCCCTCTCGTAGTCATCCAACGTATTTACGTTTGATACTGATACTTGAGTAGCAGGGAAAGCAATTCCTCCTGTTTGTGGAGTTGCAGAACCTATCGCTATACCCGTAGTTACTTTTAGGTTTGATGTTGTAACATTAGAAGTTACTGTTAAATTACTTGTTGTAACATTATTAGT
>CAIMTR010000462.1 GCA_903844415.1 uncultured Gammaproteobacteria bacterium | reverse complement strand
ATCCGCCGATCGTCCCCGGTACTGGTGGTCAGTCACTGTCTAATAGCCACGAGCAGTTTGGGCGGCGTTACCAGATCAGTCTGGACATGAGCTTTTGAAGTTGATTTTTCAGTAGCAGTGATTAATACGGGGAAGAGCGATCTTCCCCGTTTTTTATTCTGCTATCTTGCTTGGCACCAAACAACAAACAAGTGTCCAAATTGAGATAGATAAAAATGAGTTGCAGATACTGATCGATTAATCTTGTGGTTTTTTCTGACTATGCTTTTCTAAAACTAGGACTAGTCATAACGGCAGCATAAAAAAAACCGGACCAACTCACCAAAGCTGGCCCGGCTTATTCAAACGTTTGAGCTAGTGTTACTTCTTAAAAGCTTACATTTGCGCCTATCGTATAGGTTCGTCCCACAGTGTCGTAGAGCCCCGCAGATGGTCCACCGGTACCGCCGACAAATCCGGGGTTGCCCGGGGTCTGCGGTGGAGCACGGTCGAACAGGTTAGTGGCGTTGGCAAACATACGGTAAGCCTGGCCGCCTAATTCCATCTCATAGCTTAGGGTCATGTCGGCATAGGTCACCGAATGCACTGAGTTGTCATCTATATTGACTCCCTCTGTCCATTGACGGTTAAGGGTGCGACTGTCGAAGTAACGCCCTTGCAGGAAGGCTCGGAATGAACCTCTGGAATACGTCAACGCTGGTAGCAAGCGCCATTCCGGCTGCTCCAGACCAACATTGTCCCGTGGTGATTTTGGCAGTTGTATATAGTTCTCTCTTACCTGGCTTGCATAGAAACGGAAGCCCAACGATTCGCCACCGCCGAATAGATCGATGTCTCTCTGATAGTTCAGTTCAACGTCGATGCCAGACAGTACTTGCTTGCTTAAGTTGATGAACAAACTATCCACGCGCGTGATCTGGCGGGTAGTTGGGTCGCGTTGTACATACTGACAGAGATCGGTGGTTCCCTGAAAACAGCCATTCACTATGTTCTGGAACGACAACTGTCCCAACGCATCTGTGACGTCGATGTTGAACCAGTCCAACGAAAGCGCCATGCCATCAAGAACGTCGCCTGGTTGCCAGACGAAACCCACTGTCACCGTATCGGCCTTCTCCGGTTGCACTAGCGGGTTGCCACCAGTACGACTGGATGTTCCAATCACCGCATTGTTAAAAGTTGGATCGTTGACATTGGCTCCACCCGCGGTAGCGTCGAAGCGTTCGCGGATGTTGGCCGCACGCACGTCGCGTGATCGAGTGGCGCGTACCCGGAATTCGTCAGTCATGCGCCAGTTAAGACCGTATTTCCACGAATCGATACCACCCGATCCGGTGTAGTCAGCATAACGATAGGCCATATTAAGATCGAGGTTGCGTACCAGCGTGCGGTCAGCAAGGAGCGGCACATCGAGTTCGCTGAAAACTTCCTTCACAGAGAAATCGCCGGTCAATACAGTATCGGGAGTTTGGTAAGAACCGGTGAAAAGTACGTTCGAGAGACTAGCATTGCCGGTGAAGCCGGGTGGCACGCTACCAGCGCGCACGCCTTTCATACCGTTCGGCAGGTTCTCAGGAATCAAACCACGAAAGCCAGTGTTAACACCGTTCAGGTAGACGAATTCGTCGCGCAGATCATGTTTCCACTGCCGCAGTTCGTCTTTGCGGTAGGAGGCCCCAACAGCCAACATGATAGGGCCTGCGCCGATGCCCTGATGGACTTCGCCGTTCAGTACTGCCTCGGTGAATGTCTGTTTAGAGTTGGAGGCCACCACTGTATTTTCATCCAGTAAGTAGCTGGCAGCTTGCGGCGAAACGCTTTCGACACCGCCGAAGAGGTTGACCGGCACACAATCGCCGAATGTGCCGGGATTAACCAGCGCTGCCCGACAAATCGGAGAGCCGTTTTTGGGATCGGTGACCACATCTAGCGCCAATGGTAAGCGGCCCATCATTACGCCACCGCGGAAAATCATTTCCTGTCCACTTTCGGCGTACTGGGCGTAGGCGTTCAGGTTCCAACCTTCGAGGAAGCCCCCCGAGAAGTCGTAGTCAAAACCAGCTGTACCCGAATAGAGCTCATCGTTTTGCTCAACATTGTAACTGCCCAGCGGGGTTTGTCTGTCGTTCGGAGCTAGCCCGCTGTAACCCATATTGAAGCGGTCGCGGCCTTCGGTAGCCATGATGGTACGCACGTTTTGCGGCAGGAAAGGATTCTCTGCAAAGATCGTCGCCTGCCAAGAGCCTGCCATCACCACTGATTGGAACCACGGACCTCGCACTCCGGCAAAGCCGTAGATGCCCTGTGCGAATAGCTTAAGGTTTTCATTGACATCAAAATCGTAGTAGCCGAACAGGCTGCGTCTGTAGTTGGCCTGCTGAACAGCGTTGTCCGCGTCCATGCCCCAGCTCTTGTCGCGTTCGTTTTCGGCGAAGCAGTTACAACCGCCGTTAAGTATACCGACGCCGGAAAATTTAAGTGGCTGTGTGACGACCTGCTGACCGGAGCGCACGAATTCCAGCTTGTCCAGCGCGGAGCCGGGCTGATTAATAATGCCGCCGACTGCCATGTTGCTCTGGCGAACGAAGTCGCGCGTGATAAAGGTCGGGCCGCCCGGAGTTGGGTTGGTGACCCAGGCGCGCTGTGTGAACCAAGGACGAGATTTCAATGCGTCTAACGACTGGATGATTTCTTGGTCGTACCAATCCGCAGAAAGCAGCAGGTGGCCGCGCTCTCCGACTGCCGTGCCGTAAGTGGCACCGGCACTGTAGTTGTCACCATCCATGCGCGACGTAGTGCCTGTTTGTAGGTTACCCGTGAAGCCTTCGAATTCGGTGTTCAAGACAAAATTGACGACGCCGGCCACTGCATCAGTACCGTAGGCGGCTGAGGCCCCGCCGGTAACGATCTCAACGTTACTGATCGCTGCCTGCGGCAACGAACTAACATTGACCACGCCGTAGCGGTTGCCGCTGGGCAATCTGCGACCATTCAGCAGCACGAGTGTGCGACTCGAGCCGGCGCCGCGCAGGTTTAGGTTGGAGCCACCGGTAGTAAGGCCTCCGGTGGTTTGCGGTCGTTGGTTGTTTAAAAATTGGGGTAACTGGCTGAGGCTCTCGACCATCTGACGCGGGTTCATGTCAGCAAGATTACTCAGTGATACAGCTGTTACTGGCGTGGGAGTTTCCATGCCGCTCGTTCGCTGGATACGCGACCCAGTGATCGTGACTTCCTCCAATGCCCCGTCTTGTTGGGCATGCGTAGTTCCGGCGATACCGATGGCAAGCGCTAGCAGGCAAAGTTTGGCACCAGAAGCGTGACTGGTTTAAAAGCTAAATGGTTGCCGTACACTGGCAACCAGTGTGTTGTGGGTTTTCATAATTTCCCCTGATTGTTTTTTTGTTTGATTTACTAATCTATCTTAATGGCAAAGCTGTCTCTCTTTTTCTACTACAGTAAAACTAAATGTTAATCGAATGTCATTGAAAATCCAATTAAGTCTTAACCTGCTCGTACAAGTAAAATCATATATTTATTGTTTTGAATTATTGAGCTGGAGAAGCCGTTGGTTGGCACTAAGCAGGCGTTCAGCCAGAAATGCCGAAAAGTCTGCACCATCGACCATTGGATGCGGCTCACCCAGTTTGCGCTGTTTCAACAACTCTGCCCGCTGAAAAATCAGAGCAGCCCAAGGATGACTGGTAAGATTTACTTCTATCCCTTTCAAGTCGGCTTGTAATCTTTGGACACTGGCGATAAATGCCACAAAATCTTCCGGATTGTCGGTGGTAACGTTATGTCCGCCGAACAGAAAAGCCTCATGGCTTGCAGCACCATCAGTTACTGCAAACTGCATTGAAAGAACCCCCTTAGTATGCCCTGGTGTAAGAAAAAAACGGATACTGGTGTCACCTAAAGTAAGGATGTCACCATCCTTTATAATCATGTCGGGCGTAATAGCCGCCAGCGTCCAGTCAGCGGCACTCATTGCAACTGTGGCATTGGTTACCATACGCACTGCTTCAATTCCACCAGCATGGTCCTGGTGACCATGGGTAACGAGCAGATAACGAATGTCCGCCGGATCAAAGCCCAACTCACGCACTGCACCTAAAGCCTGTGCAGAAAACTCACGATACAGGGAGTCAATCATGATTAGGCCATCACTGGTCACTAGCAGATAGGCACTGACATAACTAGTGCCCAGATAATAGAGATTGTCGAACAGCTTTAGTGGGCCAAGGAACTGCTGCGTTTGGGGAGTCTCATCCGGTGGACGCTCACCATCTGTTGCCGCACTCAATTTCTGCGCAAAAACAGGTACATTCAGTGCTATGGCGAGCAGCAAAATCCCTGCCTTGTGAATAAAGTGCTTTGTAGACATTCAATACTCCTTATTGATAGGCAGGCGCAACTAAATGTTCAAGTTCAAGGTCAATGTTGAACCTGAAAATATAGTTGCAGCCTTAACAAAAGTTTTCGAGGAATCGCTCGTCGCCCTAGAAATTATAATTTGCACTAATGTTGAAACGACGACCGAAAACATCAAAGGAATTATGGAAATTTTGTGTTCCGCCGCGTGTACCGAAACCTGGCACAACTGGTGGTTCCTTGTCCAACAGGTTCTGTATATTAAAACTAAGGTTCCAAGTACTGCCGTTACCCAATTCACCGTCATAACCAATTTTGGCATTCCACCAATTCATTGAATCAACAGAATTCATATCCACATCCCTGCCTTCGACCCAGTCGACATTCAACTTAGTAGAGTCAACATAACGATTCTGCAGTTGCAACCCATAAGGACCAATGCCATAAGTGGCCGTAAATACATGGGAGTATTTTGGCGTACCTAGGCCGCCGGCAGTATCACGTGGAGTACCTCCAAACGGCGTTGTGGTGGACGTCCGTAGAAAAGCACCCAGCCAGCGAACCTGAAGGCTCTCAGGCTGATTACCAAACAGATTTAGCTCGGTCTGCCATGATAATTCCATATCTGTACCTGCTACAGCAGCTTCACTTAAGTTAAGGTATGACTGCCGCACATTCACTAGCTGTGCAGTAACTGGATCTCGAGTAATACGATCGCAGAAGAGAGTATTTTTTGCACACTCATCAAGAATTCTCTGCGCCGTTAGTGTATCCACCCTGTCCTGTATTTTGATTTCGTACCAGTCCAGCGCAACCTGTAATCCGTCAAGCCAGTTGGTGAACGAAGGTTGCCAAACAATGCCGGCAGTTTGTGTATTACCAATCTCGGGTGACAAGTTCGGATCGCCACCCGACAAGGTATTGGTCTGCACACTGGCATTATTGAAACGCGGATCATTGACTGAGGATCCACCTCCTTGGGCATCGAAGAGTTCCTGAAAGGTTGGCTCACGCACGTCACGTGAACGGGTGAAACGCAGACGCAAGTCTTCATGCAATGCTGCATCAACACCCACCTTCCAGCTATCGGAATTGCCGCTGCGCTCATATTCGGAACGACGGAAAGCGAGGTTCATGTCTATACGCTGTTGCTCAGTAAACTGCCATACAGGAAGCTGAACTTCGCCAAACCATTCCGTCACACTTGTATCACCAGCAATATTAGGTACTGTGGAAAACAGATGCAGGTTCGGGCTGCCAGTCTGGATGCCGGCCGGAATACCACGAATACCGAGGGCAGGCACGTTGATGGGCGGGCCCAGCTCTTTCATGGACACGATTTTGCCACCCACACCGACTCCATCGTTAGTCACCGCCAAATCAAAAAATTCCTGGGCACGCCAGGTCAAGCCCGCCGCAAAACTCACTTCACCCGCCGGCAACGTAAACAAGTCCCCTGTTAGCAAAAGTTCGGCGAAATTCTGTTCCACAACCCCGTTGGCGCCCTTATAACTAGTGACATATTCGAGCGCTTCCGGAGTCATGTTACCGCTACCAAATATGTTCAGGGGCACACAACCGCCAATGGTATTGTCGAGACCTATCGGCGATTCCAGCGGCATGGTATTGCCGGCAATGCCCGGTGGCTTAGTGGGATCGATGGGGATCGAGGAGACGCGGCCAGCAACGGAAGCTTTCAACTGCTCAACGGTAGGATTAATAGTTTGCACCCTGCACACGATCTTGCCGGTTTTCGGATCCTTGATAGAGTCCATAGCCAGATACAGGCGGTCCTGCCTAATTACGTTTTTGCCTTCGGGACTACGCTTAGACTCGCCTGTCTGATAGTGGCCTTCTAAAGTCCACTCTATACCAGGAATGGCATACTCAAAACCGGTGCTGGCCTGCCACTGGGTCAGCACGTTTTCGGTTACCGAGTTGGACCCGACTTCAGGGCGGTTAACATAGGAGCCGAGTTTGCTTACACTGAGTTCCTTAATATTTTTCTGAAGCATTACCTGTCTTACCTCTTCAGGCAGGAAAGCATTATCAGGAGCAATAAGTATGTTCCATGGAGATTCCAGTTCGAAGCCACCACGGACAAAGTCGTTGATCGATTCAGCACGGCCAGTACGACCATCAGCAGTAAGGGTTAATCGGTCAGTAAGCTCGTATTTCACACCGAGGAATAAAGAGCGACTCACCACCGCTGAAGCAGAAGGACTGTTGTCAAAAGTATCGTAGGCTATGGCTGCCTCGGGTCCACCCGAAGTAGAACTTGTTCCGCCCGATTGACCTGGTAGAGAAGTAACGCTGCCCGTTACAAACGGTACTACACGGGTACCATCCAGAGAGAATTGCATGCGATCTAAAGATGTACCGGCAGCTGTAATCAGTCCGGTGGGGGACGACAAGGTAGATACTACATCAGGTAGGGTAAGCCGCTGGGGAATACCAATTGCAGCACCGGGCGTCCACAGCGGATTTCTGACCCAGCCTATGCGGTGGAAATTGTCGATGCTGTTACGGTCGCCGCGTACCTGATCGATTTCTAAGGTATCAAATGAACCGATGACATTGAGACGGTCATCCAAAAACGACATGCCACCAGCAACACCCACCTGCCACTGTTTGCCCTCCCCACCCTCATGCATGCCAGTTCCAACATCAACCTTAAGCCCTTCGAATTCGCGATTCAGAATAAAGTTCACAACACCGCCAACAGCATCTGCACCATAAGCAGCAGAAGCTCCACCTGTTACTACGTCCACGCTGCGCATCAGTGCGCTCGGCAGCAAGTCTGGATTTACCGTGCCAGCTTTGTCAGAAGGCTGCAGACGGTGACCATCGAGTAACACCAAGGTGCGATTGCCACCAAGGCTACGCAGATTTAAAAAAGTATAAGAATTGCTCGCGGGACTGAACCGACTGCCATCGGTGGTCTGCTGGGATGTACGGTTGTTGAAAAACTGTGGTAAAGAAGTTAATTGCTGAGAAACGGTATTGCCGGGCTCGAAGCTTTTGAGTTCAGACGTGGAAATAGATGTGATCGGAGTGGGCGACTCAAATCCGGATGTTGTTCTGATGCGGGAGCCTGTAACACTGATTTCTTCAATAGCATTTTGCTGTGGCGGGGCCTGGCCCAGCGCGACTCCACCGCTGCCAGCAGCCAAAATTGCAGCAATTGCAGAAGCTAATAATTTGTGCGGAGTGGTTATTGTATTTGTTTTAGTCATTTGATTTTCCTATTTTTTTTAATTATTGAAAATGTCTTTTATCGAACAATAGAGCAAGAAGCTAGTGACAACCCTTAGGTTTTTAACTAACCGGCATTTTATCTGGGATTTTGCCTGGAAAATTAAATCTCGAAACGCTACTAAAGCTAATTCAAAAAGTTGTTTTTAGTCCAGTCAAATTGATGGTTTCTGTATCTTTTAGTCAAGGTAAAAATT